>CAZACO010000510.1:0-3729 GCA_964483185.1 uncultured Desulfobacteraceae bacterium | reverse complement strand
ATCAAGGCCATGGCATGGATCGTAAAAAAAGCGCCGAGACCGAAGAATACTGCATGACCAAATGACAAGAGGCCGCATTCGCCGAGAAGCATATTGTAGGAAAGGGCAAAAACAATGGCGATGCCCATCTGATTGAGCAGGGACAACGTCATTTCCGATCTAAAAACAGCGGGAAGCACGGCCATCACCGCCGCCATTATAAGCCAGACTCTGTACCGAAAAAACAGATCAATCATGTCTCGCGCGTACCCATTAGACCTTTCGGTCTGAATATGAGGATCAACACCATCAGCAGAAAAGGCAATGCCTCAGCAGTCTGTGAGATCTTGATACCCAAAATTCCCATTTTGGGACAGCTTATTCCCAGAGTGTTAAAAAAATCCGAAAGGCAGTATTCACTTCCTGCAGCAAAGGTCTGAATAATTCCGATAACGATCGAGGCAATAAGGGCCCCAGCTAAAGAGCCAAGCCCACCGACAATTACGACGACGAAGACAATCAGTCCCAGTCTGTCAGCCATTCCCGGTTCTGTACTGAACATGTTACCGCTGATAACACCTGCCAATCCTGCCATGGCGCAACCCACTGAGAATACACCCATAAAAATACGGGGGACATTATGCCCTAACTCTCCTACCATAATGGAATTCAAGAGTGCAGCCTGAACGATCATCCCCACCCGGGTCTTCTTCATTAAGAGATAAAGGCCGATGAACATAACTAAGGCGACCAATAGCATAAAGCCTTTATATGAATGAAAACTCGTGGTAAATATTGTAAACAATGAGAAATCCAATGATTCAGGCACCTTATAGTCAACGGGCAGTCTTCCCCAGACCAACTGTACCATCTCAACGATGAGGTATGCCAGGCCGAATGTGAATAATAGCTCGGCCATGTGGCCATACTTGTGTACTCGCCGCAGTCCGTATTTCTCAACTATGGCGCCACCAAAGCCGACAGCAATCGGTGAGATAATTAATGCAGGCCAGAAACCTATGAAAACACTAATCTGGTAGGCGATATATGCGCCAAGCATGTAGAAGCTGGCGTGGGCAAAATTGAGGACTCCCATCATCCCGAAAATCAGGGTCAGACCGCCCGACAACATGAAGAGAAGAAGCCCATATAAAACGCCATTCACGAAAGAAATGACAATGTATTCCACAGCAAATGTTCTCCCCTTTTTGAGATAAACGAATTAACTGCAGTGGAGGTTTTATCAGGCGAAGAACTCTTTGCTATCAAAAGTTCTTCGCCCATATGACTTCTCTTATGCGGTTATTTGGACGGCCGCTTCATTTTACACGTCGTTGGGAGGTACACATCCTTAGCAGGAACAATCATCACAGTCTTCCAGCCGAGTCCTGTATCTTCCGAATCATACTTAACATCTTTTGAAAAAACGGAAATGATTTGTGGCGCAACAGCCTGGTGATTGTCTGCTCTCATCTCAAGTACGCCAGTCGGGGTATTCATCTTCATTCCCTCCAGCGCAAAAGCGATATCAATGGGTTTGATGGACTTGGTTTTCTCTATTGCAGCACAAAGCATTTTGATCATGGTGCTGATATCTTGATAGTAGAAATCCATACCATACTTTTCCTTGAACTTAAGGGCAAATTCGGTGGTTTCGTTATCGCCACCGTTACAATTTATATGCCATGTTGTCACTTGAATAGTCCCCTCACCGGCATCCCGGAGATAAGAAGGAGCCCCAATCACCCCGGCGTAGAGCGTTACCCATTTGACTTTCAGGCCTGCATCGTGAGAGGCCTTGATCAACATATTCATGTCTGTACCCCAGTCGCCGGTAATCACCGCGTCAGCGCCGGAAGCCTTTATCTGATTTATATAAGGTGAGAAGTCCTTTATCTTTCCTACCGCATGGAATACATCGCCGACAATTTCGATATCAGGACGAAGCTTTTTTAGCTCCGCATGGGAAGCAGCACTAACACCATGGCCATGCGAATAATCCATATTTATCAAAAATACTTTTTTTATGTCCTTGTCGGCAGCCAGATACCGCACCAGCGCAGCTACTTTTTGATCCGCAGTAGGTCCCCACCGAAAGAGCCAAAAATTACATTTTTCATTGGTGAGAGATGGTTCAGTAGAATCGGGACAGAGAAATATGACCCGTTTGTCAGGATTTCTCTCGTTGTGTTTCGTTATAGCATCTGAAAGGGCAGCCGTTGATCCTGAACTGTGGCCTTGGCATATGATACGAATGCCTTGATCAATCGCGCGTTTAAGTTGAAATACACTCTCCTTTGAACTGTTTTTGTTGTCAAAGAGCACAACTTCAAGTTTTTTTCCTAAGACACCCCCTTGCTTATTAATATAATCGGCAATCATCTCGTATTGATTGTTACTCTGAACACCGATGGCAGCAAAAGGCCCTGAAGCCGGATCAATGACGGCTATCTTGATGGTATCTGAAGCTAAAGCTGAAGATGAAACGAACATGGCCGAAAGAAAAATAATAGCGATAATTCCAAGTTTTCCTAATCTTCTTCCTTTCATTTGTGGATCCTCCTCTCATACATTCGCAAGAAATACCCAGATTTTCAGTTCTCGAATGGCCTATTCTCTTATTCTTACCTCCTTTCATCCTCTAAAATTTTAATCCTAATTCATAAATGCCCCTCCGTTTATACTAAGCGTTGTCCCAGTAACACAGCTCGACTCATCAGAGGCTAAGTAGACAGCTCCATCAGCAATATCTGAAGGTACTGCATGTCTTCCAAGGGGGACTCTTTTTAGGTATTCATCACCTACATTCATTGCCGCCTTATTCCCCATTGGAGTATCAATGGTCACTCCCGGACATATATTGTTTGTTCTTATGCCATACGGCCCCAATTCAAGTGCGATCGCCCTGGTAAACCCCATCATCCCCGCCTTGCTCGCAGCATAGTGCGAATGTCCAAAGCTTGGCGCTGTTTGACCGCCGATTGAGGACATGTTGATAATTGAGCCACCGTCCTGCTGTGACTTCATATAATTGGCCACCGCCCTCGAACAATAAAAACAACCGTTTAGGTTAATTTTAATTGTTTTATCCCAATCCTCATCACTCATCTCCATCATCGGCTGTTTTTCATATATTCCTGCACAGTTCACCAGGATATCTATCTTTCCAAATTTCTTAAATATTTCATCAGCCATTTTGTTTACTTCAACGGACTGTGAAACATCAGCTGCAAAAAATTCCACCTTTTCAGCATATCGGTTTAAAATATCCTGGACCACATTTTTATCGTCACTCATAACAGCATCGACAAGGACCACAATCGAACCCTCCTCTAAAAAACGGACCGCTATAGCCCTACCAATCCCACCACAGCCACCAGTAATAATCGATACCTTGTCTCGCAGCCTCATATTCACCTCACGTTTCAAATATGATCCTAAAAAAATTAATCTTTTTCCGTCTGACCTCTTCCAAATTTAGTCCTCAATTCCGCCTTAAGAACTTTTCCACTCGGATTCCGAGGCAGCCCGTCAACAAACTCGACAAACTTTGGCTTTTTGTAGCTGGCCATGTTTTTTTTGCAGTATTCGATAAGGTCTTGCTCGGTCACTTTCTGATCCGGAAGCAATACGACGATTGCCTTGACAGATTCAACCCACTTCGCGTCCGGAACACCGATGACCGCCGATTCCAACACCGCAGGATGGGAGTTGATAACATCCTCCACTTCTTTAGAGTAAATATTCTCT
>CAZACO010000509.1:0-3732 GCA_964483185.1 uncultured Desulfobacteraceae bacterium | reverse complement strand
ATATGACCGATCTTCCGTTTAAGTCAAGAAATAAATATACTGTCCCCAGAATTAATAGTTACGAAATTATAACGTTTTTCATACCATTTACCATTAATGAATGTTTTCTGATATCCTCTAGCGCCTTCTCCACCAAATGGTGATTCATTATCTCTTTCAAACATAAAATAACTTTTATCAATTGAGACTTCGACCGTTCTTTCTTTATATATCCTGGTGAAATTGACAACTCTGCAATCGTGTCCTTTCGGCAAGCGTGAGTAGCGCAAAAAATCCAATAAAAAAATCCCACGCGGCCCAATTTTTTTATATCTAAGCGCTGCTGATTCTATTCGAGGGAAGGGATAGTCTTTTTATAATTCCAGGGCATCCACTGTCCGGGATTTTTAGATAACAGTGAGACGTGCTTCTGAACCTGTGCCAGGTAGTCGAAGGGGTTTATATTGCAAAGGCTGCACGTATGAATCAGGCTCATGAATAAATCGCCTACATATGCGCCGCGCTCAGTCTTATAAAACAATGAGTTTTTTCTGTGTAGGATGGCTTTTTTCAAAGCCCGTTCACATATGTTGTTATCCAGCGGAGCGCCTGGTTCACGCAGAAAAAGAGTCAGCTCATTCCAGTGCTTTCTCATGTACTTGATGGCTTTGCCCAGGCCGGAGTTCGGCTCCACTTTTTTATCCTCGATCATGGACCTGAACCACTCTTTCAAACCATCCATAGTGGGTTTGCTATTCTGTTGATGAAAGGTCAGCCGTTCATCCGGGGTAAGATTTCTTTGTTTGGTCAGGGCATCATTTTTATAGACCTTTTTCAATTCCTCAAGGACATGAGTGCACTCATCAGGAAAGTTCCATATAATATCCACAAAATTCCTTCGCCCATGGGCAAGGCAGTTGGAGAGGATGGTATTGAACTCATCGGAAGTATTCCTGGACAGGGCATCACACATCTGTACAGGTGTTTTCATCCCCGGTTTTCTTTTTGCCAGAACATCTCTCAAGTTTTCTCCGGCATGTTTTCGTCCGGTAAAAAACAAGGCTATCTTTTTATCTTCCAGAGTGGATACTATCCCGGAGGAGAACATCCCTTTGCGGGGAGAGTCTTTGTTCTCTTTCATCAACTCCAGGATTTTCATGACTGTGTCATCATTATAAATAACATCCCCCTGGGCTGCCTGGAACTGAAGTTCACTAAAGACCGGATGTATTTTTTCGACAACCAATTCGAGAATATCCCATTGGGTTGATGCCGGAAGAGGAACTCCAAGACTGGCCTGGAGTTGTTCCAGTCGGTTGAAGGGAAGACCGCTCCCATATTTTAAAAGTGCTATCATAGCCCCTGATTTTGCATCATATTTTTCTTCGTCGATCCCTGCTGGCGCATTGGCAGTAAAAACTTCGCCGCAAAGATTGCACCTGAGTCTCTGCATTTCAAATACAGTGGCATGGAGGGGGCTTTGGCCTGTAATGCGAACAACAGTTTTGGGTTTCTTTATCTCATATAATTTGCCGTTCAGACATTTAGGGCATTTATCTTTGGGGTTCAGGACTTCGTGCTGGATTTTAACCTTATCGGCTCCTTTGTAAGATTCAGCTCCATTCCGGCCATGGCCTTTTGGTTTGGGTTTATCCTGTTCACCTGTTTTTTTAGCTGAATCCTTTTCTTGATTACTCAGTACCTTTGCTGTCTTTTCAGTACTGCTTCCAAAAATCATCTTTAAAAGACGCTTTATGGAGGCGCTCTTTTCATCCATTGCATGGCTCAAGATGGAGATCGTCTCAGCCATAGCCTTTATAATCTCACGGTCCCTGTCTGTAAGAGTTCCATCTTCCACACGCTTTATCAATGCATCCAGTTCTTCCTGGCGCAGATCTATCCGTTTGGGTTTAGTCATAACATCCCCCGCCGAGCTTGTCCCTGAAGTCCTTTACAAGGGGATAACCATAAACATCTTTTATGGATCTGTTCGGCTTTCCGGTCTGATCGTTTTTCCCTCGACCTGTTGTCTTGCCAAGGTATATCCAGTTGGCTGCTTTATAGCAGGTCCCTTTAAAACCCTTTTCTGCATCTACAAAGGTTTCCAGATAATAAACCGGATGCCGGTAAAAACTCAGCCAGTCTTCAGGCAGTATCTTTGCTATCCGGCTTAATATATGGGAGGCAAGATACTTAATCTCTATCCAGGGCAGGATAAGAAACCGGGTATTGTAAGCCATAAGACTTATATTCTTTTGACGGATATGCTTATCCCATCCGATAAACCTGTCCCTGCATCCTATATGACGAGGGGCTGATGAGAATGCCAGACAGGCTACAGGCCTTTTATCCGCGTAGACAATATACTTAAGATGTTCACCCACAGGCTGGCAGTATCCCAGATAATGATATCTCTCCATCAGGGAGTTAAATATTTTTTCTTTGCCGCTTCTCCTGATTTGACAAAACTCAAGGGGCAATACCTGTTTCAGTGATGTTGAAAAAGAAGTATTATCGATAGGGATACTATCAGGTATCCTGCGATTCATTAGCGGATTATTCGGGTTGCGTTTTTTGGCTGGCAGTTGAATGTATCCTGCACGATGCAGCTCAAGCATGAACCCCCGGCAGACCATATCTTTAAGTGCGCCATTGGGCTGTGTCCAGTTCCATGCCTTACAAAGCTTTACGGATAGTGCCCGTCGGCTGTCATGAGGGTTATCCTTGATCAGCTTGGTTATAAAGGCTACATCAGAAGTGGTGGCTACTCTGCCCCTGTATTTGATTCCCAGATCCATATGCTGTGTATAGCAAAAGGAACTATGGAACGCAAGCAAAAAATATCAAACAGGGATTTTTTTCCATAAAGGTTCAATCTTTGCGCTTTCAGGATCTCCATTCCATATCAAAAGCTGCAACTCATGCACAAAAAGGCTTATTGAGTTTTTGTCCCCTTTGTTAGGCCACCATTTAAATCGTCCCTTTGATAAACGTTTTTGAAACAGCCAAAATCCCTGGCCGTCATATACCAGCATCTTTATTGCCGTTTTCCTTTTGTTCATGAACACAAACAGATAACCTGAAAAAGGGTCCGATTCAAGAACACTGCGGCATAGTTGGGCTAACCCGTCTATACCTTTCCTGAAATCAGCAGGGTCAACAGCCAGGATGATACGCATATGAGGAGTTAGCTGAATCATTTGCCTTTGGACCAGAAAGCTTTTCCAAGTTCCAGCAGATCGAGATCAGCGTTTCCTTTGAAACTCATTCTCATTTTTGAGCCGTATGTGTCTTCCATCTCTATAACGCATTCAGAGGCAGAAAAATCGTTCTGCCAATCAAGCTCTACGAAATCGGATAATGATAATTTATTTCTCTTTGAATAGGCACCTTGTTCCAGCATCCTCTTTTTCAGATCATTGTAGTTTAACCCCAAGGCACGTGATATTTGATTGACCGAGTATTGCTTCCGGAGTTCTACTGCTGCTGACCAGAGGTTTTCCGGAATCCGCTCTCTTCGGTTCTTCCTCGTTTCACGCCATTGCTTAAATCGATACCTAACGGATTCAAGCGGGGACTGTAACTCTGGCATGTTTTCCTGTGACATCGATCATCCTCCTATCTTCTTTTTGATCGATGCTATACCCTGCTAAAAATTACGTCAAACACGCTTGCCGAAAGGACACGATAAATCGGAGATTAATAAAAATAAGTTGTTCAAATATGGTGCGTTCAGTAATGCGGCAGTATTTA
>CAZACO010000508.1:0-3740 GCA_964483185.1 uncultured Desulfobacteraceae bacterium | reverse complement strand
TCGGGGTGACTGAAATGACAAGTGACTTGGATGTGGCACGAGCGGGCAGGCCAGGTAATTGAAAATTGAATATTGAAGATTGGAGACAATAAAAATGAACACCGAAAAAGAAATTCATGCGCTTATCGTGGAAAAAGATGAGACTGTAGCGGGGTCAATCAAAAAGATCCTGCAGGACAGGCAATATGCTGTCACCCGCTTGACCAGGAAAGAGGACGCACGCCGACTCTTGAAGGAGAGATATTTTTCATTGGCTGTTGCAGGCGAGGCAGAGGACAGCGATTCTCCGTTTCATATCATGAAGGAAATCGTGATGGCTTCCCCCATGACATCCATGATCCTTATCACGGACCTTCTGAAAGAAGAGGTTGATGAAAAGGCCGAGGGGTATGGGATCCTGGGGCATGCAGGCAGGGCCGTCAGATCAGTGGACATGGTTCCCCTGCTGGAGTCTTTTGAAGAGATCCTCAGGTCTTTTTAACAGAACACTCCCTGCTGCCTGCCCAAAAGGTGTGAAGATCGACGCCGTTCGCCGAAAGGCAAAAAAAAGAGGCACGGGAGAGTCTGAGCGTCAGGCATCCCGTGCCGCATTGTCTACCGGGTGAAAGCGCCCCGATGCTACTCTTCGGGATTTTTCATGGGGTTGTGTTCGCGTTTCAGTTTGTCAATATCGACTGTTTGAGCCTTGCCCCACCACTTTTGATCCACGGACTCCTTTCCGGCCTTGAGCGTTGGATTCTTGTAGCCATACCAACTGTACCTGAGATGATCCCAGTTCTTATACATGGTGCTATGCTCCCAGAATTCAGATTCCTTAGCTGCTGTGCCACAACCGGCCAAAAACAGTCCAATTAAAATCAAAAATCCAAATTTTTTCATCTTTTTTACCTCCTTAAATAGTTTTTCCGCCTGAGGCGAATTTAAAGGAAACCCCTCTATAACCCAGAATCCCTAAAACCGAAATGTAAGGCCTAAACCCGTCGGCCCCTTTCTGGACGTAAGAAGATGGATGCTAAAGCGATCTTCGAGCCCTTTACGAAAATCATCCCTCACCTTCCTGTTCCACTTGTGGGTGACATTGACCGCACTGTAAATATTTCCTGCATACCATCCTACTTCAAAAAAGGCCAGGATACCACCCAAAACATTGTGATCCTGATGAAAAGATTCTATTGTAGCCCAGATAAAGAGCCCGTTCAAGAGAAATGCGACGATAGCGTCTTTGTACCGAGACACATACACATGCCCCAGCCCGGGGACGATGCCTGCCATGACACCGGCGGTTACCGGATCTTTGTAGGGGAGTAATTCGCCTTTGAGGCTCTCGGCTGAAAGATATGTTGCGCTATCGTAAAGACGGCCCCCCTTTTCTACCTTCTTGAAGTCTTCAGATGCTTCCCGCCATTGGTTCTCCTGCATCCGGGTCCACCCAAGCCGGTAATGGGCGGCATCTTTCAATTGAGGAGACGGATACGTTTTCAACACCTCCCCAAAACAGTACGCAGCCCTGTCAAACATCCCTTGCTTATAGTAGGACTCGCCGGTCAAAACGAGGGCCTTTCCGGCAAAGGGACTGTCGGGGGTATCCCTGACAGTCCGGGAGAAAACGTCCCTCGCCTCTTTGTATCGGCCAGCTTTCAGATAACAGATGCCGATCAAATGGCGGGCTAACGAGACGCGTCTCTCCTCAGGAAAAAAATATATGAACCGCTCGAACTCATTGATCGCCCTGTCATATTGCCCTTTTTCCATACAGGACCGCGCGAAATCAAACTGCTCGCCACTTTCGATGATGAGTTGCCCCGGGAGAGCAGGCGACAGGCAGAACAAAAGGATACTCAGCCCTGCGATCACGCAGCATAAAACCTTAATCCCGTTCTTTCTCATTCTCACTATACCACCAGAAATCATTGTTTTCAACCGGATCAAGGATCTTAAACTCTCCATTACGTTTAACGACAGGAGAACGACGCCCTTCATCGGCTTCGTGAATCAGGCGATCAACGGTCATCAACCATCCGATAAAAAACCCGTGTTTCCTAAAGGCCTGGGCGCTGTAGGAAGAGCAGGTGGGATCGCTCGGGCACCGCTGACCGTCCACTGCTGAAATGTGTTTCCAGACAGATGAGGCAAACCAGGCGCCGATGTTGGATTTGGATTCCCTACGATTGACCGGATCGTCTGATCGGGCCGGACCTGTTTCGAGTCCCCTAATTTCCCCGCACAACCCCTGGTCGAGGCTGAAGCAGATGTTGAACAGGGCAAGAAACAGAACGACCTTGCCTATCAAGGAAAAGGCGGAGGATTGGAGGTTGACGATAGATGGTTGTTGAAGCGGAGCGGAGATCGCGGCTTGATTCGTATGAAAGCGGGGATGATGAATGATACGCGGGGACCGCTTTGTGTCTATAGCGCGCGAGTGATCGGTTTCCCCGAGATCTGCCTGTTGTCTGAATCTGATGAATAGGCACATAAGCTGTTGATAAGAGGAGGCATTCACAGGATCAGGTTTCACTGTCCTACATTCCCTTTCCTTTACTGGCGTTTTTTGCCAGGCCATAGCCGCTGTGAGTTAGCTCCGGGGCCACACTGCCTCACCTCAATATCTTCAAGTCCGCTAATTTTTATGCCTGGTCCGTTCAGAATATAAAAACCAACGGTCAAAATTTCCCGTGAACCCTGAGACTCTGAACCCGTGACCGGGTACACTGACACTAATGAACTGGTATCAATAAGTCAAGATGTTCACTGCAACTTGTCAACTTATCATTATTTCTTGACGTTATGCCATTTTCCCTATATCCTTTAATCCATATCTTTTCCCTCTTCCTTCTAAGACCGTTACCCGATTTGAAATTAATCGGGAAATTCAGGAAATACGGTGAGACAGGCCTTTCCACGGTGGGCCGATGTTGCACCTGTAATGTCTTTTTGGAGAAGGGCACAACCATTACAAGGAGATACCATATGGCCTGGGACTGGGACAAACTGCAACAGCAGAAAAAAAAGACGTCAGGAGGATCCCCCGGCACTCCTCCGAGCATGGATGAAGTATTTGAAAAAATCAAGGGAGCAAGGAAGAAATTTCCTGGCGGCACATGGCTTGTTCTTGTCGTGGTCGTTCTCATTTTTCTTGGCTCAAGCTGTTTTTACACGGTGGGCGTTGATGAAGTCGGGATTGTACAGAGGTTCGGAAAATACGTCAGGACCACACAGCCGGGGCTGAACTTCAAGATGCCGAGAGGGATAGAACAGGTCACCAAGGTCAAGGTCAAATATGTATTCAAGGAGGAATTCGGGTTTCGAACCCTCCAGGCCGGTGTGCGCACACGGTACGCCTCAAGCTCCTCATACGAAAACGAGGCCCTTATGTTGACCGGTGACCTGAATGTGGCCGTTGTCCCCTGGATCGTCCAATATCGAATAAAGAACCCTTTCGATTACCTGTTCAAAGTCCACAACATTAGGGCCACATTCAGGGACCTGGCCGAGGCCAGCATGCGCCTGATCGTCGGCGACAGCAGTATCAATGAGGTCATCAGCAAGCGTGAGGAGCTTGCGATCAAGGACAAGGCCCTCCTGCAAAAAATATTGGATGAGGCTGAAACCGGCATCAAAGTGGTTACCGTGGAGATGAAAAAGACCAATGTCCCGGAGCCGGTTCAGCCCTCTTTTAACGAAGTGAACCAGGCTGTTCAGGAAAAGGAGAGGATGATCTATCAGGCCAAGGAGGCATACAA
>CAZACO010000507.1:0-3743 GCA_964483185.1 uncultured Desulfobacteraceae bacterium | reverse complement strand
GAGGGGATGGGTCAGAAGGCTCGGATGAAGTCACGCGAAGATGAGCGCTGAGAATTGATGGGAGTTCAGAATTTCACACGTATTTTGTACTGTCATCTCAGGGTAGAAAATTACTGGCTTTTACGCGTTCATGGCATCTTTGAGCACCGCTAGAATGTCATCCGGGATATCCATGGCGCGGAAATTGTCCGGGTCTGAAACGTCCAAGCAGATCCGCTTTTCGATTCCCTCGACCAGAAGGGCCCCGGTGGGACGTTCACGGATGACGTGCTTCAATGTCGCCGTCTTTTCTGTCAGCGCATCCACATGGGTGGTGATCCGGATCTCCTGATGATATCTGCCCGCCCTTTGATACCTGCACGTCGTCTCCACGAGACCAAAGAGGATCTTTCTGCTGCGCCAGAGGTTGCCGAGGGTCAGACCGATGGCCTCGAAAAAGAGATGCCCTGATGCATCTATCCATTCGTAGTATCGAGGGTAGAATACGATCCCGAGTGGATCCAGGTCCCCCCACATGATTTTCCGATCAACCGCGTTTGTTTTCATCCCTCTCACATCTACTGGATCATGTGCGGGTCAGCCTGACCCCCGTATATAATCGACCGCATTCCTGAATATCTTGACCCCCTCTCCCTCCACCGGAACCGTTGTCCCGCCCTGACGGGCAAGGGCCTCTTTCTTCAGGGTCCAGTCGGGGTGGTTGGTGAAATGATTAAATGCCTCGGGATGGGGCATGAGGCCAAAGACCCGGCCGGTGGGGTCGCATACACCTGCGATATCTCGAAGAGACCCATTGGGATTCAAGGGCCAGACGCCGTTGGCTTCACGACCGTTAGTGTCGGCGTACTGCAAGACGACCTGCCTGTTTTCAAAGAGCGCTTCAATGGTCTCATCAGAGGCATAAAGCTTTCCCTCGCCATGCCTGACCGGGAGCTCTAAATCAGAAAGCCCCTTCGTGAAAACAGATGCTGACGCGGGGTTGACCTTAAGCCTGACCCAGGCATCAATAAAATTGCCTGAATCGTTATAGGTCAGGGCTACACGACGTTCCCGGTATCGGCCCCCGAAGCCTGGTAGCAGGCCAAGATTGACCAAGGTCTGGAAACCGTTGCATATACCGATGATGAGGTTGCCATTCTGGATAAATTCCTCTATCTCTTCACCCAGACGATGCTTCAGTTTGGAGGCCATCAGGACACCGGCCCCATGGTCATCTGCCCAGCTGAACCCCCCGCCAAAGACCAAGATGCGATAGTCACTCAATCTGATTTGCACATCGTCCTTCCTGCCGCTGATCAGTTCGTTGATATGGACCCTGTGGGAATCAGCCCCTGCCAATCTTAAAGAAAAATCGGTTTCATAATCGCAATTGAGGCCATAGCCCGTAAGGACCAACGCTTTTACCTGTATCATATCAGTTCTCCGAAAGGCATCTTCCATGAGTCCCTTAATTTGGCCGTATCTTCCCTGATCGTAGGTTCGTTATTGGGGTCTGTTATCACAAAATAGGGCGATTCAGTGATAACCCCCACCTTCTCTATCTTTGTGCCGGAAAAGATCTCCTCGAACCGTTCCCTTTTCCGGGGATCGATTGTAATAACAAATCTACCGCATGATTCTGAATAGAGTGTCTGGCTCGGCGTGAGCCCGGCAGAACCGGGGATGAGGGAGAGATCTATCTCCATCCCTAACTCAGCTGCCATGGCTACTAAGGCCAGGTGCACGGCCAGCCCTCCCCTAGAAACCGCATGGCTCGATGAGACCAGGTCTTCGGATATGGCCCTGTGGAGGGCGACATATTGAGGCCATAATGCCTTCGCATCTACATTCGGAACGTGAAGGCCCACATGGTTCATCATCTGGTAGTACTCACTGCCGCCTAATTCGTTTCTGGTTTCCCCTATAATATAGACAAGGTCTCCTGGGAATTTGGCATCCATGGACAGGCACTTGGTGATATCCTCGATGACGCTCGAGACGGTAAAGAGGAGCGTGGGCAATCCCGACACCTTGCGCCTTTCACCAAAAGGGCCTTTCAGGTTTCCGTCGATATACATGCTGTCTTTCCCAGACAGGAGCGGTATACCATACGCCACGCAGGTGTCCCTCAATGCCCAGTTAGACCTTACCAATTGAGCGGCCTTGTACCTGCCGTCCGGGTTTTTCACCGGATCATATTCAATGGTAGGCCAGCAGAAATTATCCACCCCGCCCAGGTGGTCAGGATTACCACCCACCGCCAGGACCTTTCGAACCGCCTCGTCAATGGTGGCCGTTGTCATATGGTAGGTATCGATTTTTGAATAGAAAGGGTTGAGGGCCTGGGAAACGGCCAGGCCTCTCTGAGAGTCGAGTATCGGCCTCACAACGGCCGCATCCGACGGGATGTCCCTTTGTTTTCCTATCAGGGGCTTGATGACGCTGGTCCCCTGGACCTCGTGATCATACTGCCTGGCGATCCAGTTGCGGGCGCATAAATTGGGCCGGGAAAGCATGGCATGGAGGAGTGCCCCATGATCTGCGGGTTCGCTGATAACCGGTTCTGTGAGCCCCCTCGCCTCAGGCGGAATCCAGTGGGCATCAAATTCCCACTGGGGAAAATCGGATTCCAGGAGATCCATCCGTATGTAGGCGCAGGTCTTCCCTCTATAAAGGAGATGCAGGTATCCGGAATCGGTATAGTCTCCGATGACCGTGCTTTCGACCGAATGCTTCTGGGAAAGCGCCATAAACCGATCGATATGTTCCGGTTTGACAGCGATGGTCATCCGTTCCTGGGATTCGGAGATCCAGATCTCCCACTGATCTAAGCCCTCATATTTCAGGGGCACCTTGTCGAGTTCTGCCACGCACCCGTTGCTGAAACGGGCCGATTCACCCACAGAGGAAGACAGGCCCCCGCCGCCGTTATCCGTAATAAAGGATATGAGCCCCTCATCTCTCGCTTCAAGGAGAAAGTCGTGCATTTTTTTCTGGGTGTAGGGATCGCCAATCTGGACGTGACCCGCCGGTGTGTGTTCGCTGTAGGTCTCCGATGCGGCCGTCACCCCGTGAATACCGTCTTTGCCGACCCTGCCCCCGGACATGACGATGAGATCTCCGGGCGTGGTGGTCTTCCTGTGGGATGACTCACCCCCAATCCTGGCGGGCATGATCCCCATGGTGGTCACAAAGACAAGGCATTTACCGGTGTAGCTTTCATCAAAAAGGAGCAATCCAAAGGGGGTGGGTATCCCGCTCTTATTCCCCCCGTCCCGGACACCCTCGATAATCCCGTCCAGAAGACGCCTGGGATGGAGATGGGGGGTCAGATCACCCTGATAATCCCGGTGACCCACACAGTACCCGTACATCCCCAAGATCAGTTTCGAACCCTTGCCCGTTCCCATCGGATCCCTGTAGATGCCGACGATCCCCGTGATGGCGCCGCCGTAGGCCTCCATATTGGAGGGGCTGTTGTGGGTCTCCCCGGTAATCACATAATAATGGTCTTCGTCAAATTGACCCACGCCGGCGTTATCCCACAAGACAGAGACCACCCAGTCCTTCTCCTCCATGATCTTGAGCGTAGGGGCCTCGATGCACGTTTTAAAGAGGCTGTCCACGGTCTCCTTTTCCCCGGTGTAGAGGTCATGGTATCTGAAGAGCCCCCTGAAGGTATTATGATTGCAGTGATCGCTGCGGGCCTGGGAAATGTATTCCAGCTCGACATCTGTCGGGAGGTCGAGGCCGACCCTTTTCCT
>CAZACO010000506.1:0-3744 GCA_964483185.1 uncultured Desulfobacteraceae bacterium | reverse complement strand
CCATGCCGTCGAACCTGGCAAAGCCCACGATCATGTTGGGGGCGAAGTCCTCCTGTATTTCAAAGAACTCCCCATTGTCCGTTATCAGGTCGATCACCTCGTGCATATCATAGGTAAATTTGGGATTATCAGGCATGATGTCCAGCAGGGCCTCCTCCCGCCTTTCCGGATCA
The DNA here is from genome assembly GCA_964483185.1 of uncultured Desulfobacteraceae bacterium. GTDB lineage: Bacteria > Desulfobacterota > DSM-4660 > Desulfatiglandales > Desulfatiglandaceae > CAZACO01. The sequence continues at coordinate 3,571 of CAZACO010000506.1, read as the reverse complement.
TCCCCTGTCTCTACTCGGCCGGGTCTTGTCCAGCAATTCTGGGGCATGAACTGGAGCAGATCCCTGGTCATGGCGATGGCCTCCTGATCGCTCCCGGCCACCAGGTGACACTGTCCGCTCTTTTCCATGTGGAAGTCGGCCGATCCCGCATCCTCCGACGTGATCTCTCCCCCCATCCACAGAAATCCTGTATTTCCGTTCATGATCAGAAAATCGGACAACACAGGGACCTGGGCCATCGGCCCTGTGCAGGGGCCCAGGACCAGGGCGATCCTGGGAATCACGCCGGAATAGAGACAGTAGTTCCGCACCAGTCGGCCCATGCCATGCAGCCCCGCAAACCCGTTCTTGAAGCCGAACCTGGAGCCCGCCGAATCAAAGATGCCGATGACAGGCACCTGCTCCTGCCCTGCCATCTGGACCAGCTCAGCGATCTTCCACACACCCTGGTCCCCCACGGCGCCGGACATGACCGTGAAGTCAAGGGAGTAGACCATGACCTCCCTTCCGGTTATCCTGGCCATGCCGATGACCACGCCGTCAGCCGCACTGGGTCTCCCTTTTCCTCCAGGGGGAAAGGTGAACTCCCGGACCAGAGAGCCGAGTTCCTCGAATGTTCCGGGATCGGCCAGGAGATCGATCCGCTCTCTCGCCGTCAGTTTCCCCAATTCATGCTGGAGCACAATCCTTTCTTTTCCGCCGGCCTGTCTATTCTCTTCCCGGACTCTGGCAAGCCTTTCAAGATATCCATCCATCCATGTTCCCATCGTGTTCTTCTCCTGAGCTTGGGGCGTTACCCTCCCCTTATCTCACAGTCCGTCTTCCTTCGATGCCGCTGAACAGGAGGTCACAAAGACTCTCCGTCAGATCGTCGGGAGAGATTTCACGATCAAAAACAACCCCTGTCAGGCAGACATTTTCGAGCGCACCTAAAATGACCTGTCGCATAATGGACGGGGAAATATCTTGTCTGATTTCCCCGTCTGCAATCCCTTCTTCAATAATCGCCAGCAGGACATTGCTGTATCTCTTGACCAGTTCATAGGGCCTGCTCATATAGTAGTCTGAAAAACTCCTCACATCGATGAGAAGAATCTTGGCAAAGACCCGATCCGTGGCATACACATTGATGTGAGACCATATCAGTTTCCTCAACCTGTTCAGTGCCCCTTTGATCCCCTTCAGGTCAACCTCAAAACGGCTATCGTAGTGTTCCAGGTACTCCCTGAGGACCTCATAGAGGAGGTCCCTCTTGTCTTTGAAATACTTGTAAATCAGGGCCTCTGTCACACCAGCCGTCCTGGCAATCTCGGCCGTTGTAATGGACCCGAAGTCTTTTTTTTCCAGAAGCAGTCGAAGGGATGCTGCGATCTTTATCCGGCCGGGAGGGTAATGTGGTTCCTCAGACGCGCTGACGGATCTGCCGGGACTCCCTGTCTCAACCATGGGTTCCTCTCTTCAGACTCATAATCTTGTCCCCTCCGTGCGAGGCCTCTCATCCCGAGTGGATCTGTCTTGACTCCCGGGGTCATATCTGTTGTCAAATAAATGGGTTAGCATAATTAACTGACCACAAAATGTGATAATATAATCTGATTGGATATCAGTAAGTTAGTACTGTTAGTAAATATCACTCTATTTGTCAACAATTTATTTGAGTGTGGGCATCATATGCCCGTCACAATCCCCGAGCCGGTTGACACCTCAACCTGCCTTCAGTATGATGGCAATACGCTCAAAAAACCAAAACAAGGAGGCTGTGACGGCTATGGCAAATCTCATCTTGGATGAACGAGATCAGCAGTTCCTGCTCTACGAAATGTTTGAGGTGGAGTCTCTCTTTGAAAGGCCGATGTTTGCGGAGTTCTCAAGGGATATGTTGGATATGATCCTGGCGGAGGCCCGGAAATTCGCCATCAATGAAATATTCCCCACGCTCATTACAGGGGATAGAGAGGGATGCAAACTCGAAAACGGGCAGGTACATGTTCCAGCGTCCTTTCACCGTTGCTATAAACTTTACTGCGAGGGGGGTTGGGGCGCGATGGGCTTCTCGCGGGAGGCGGGAGGAGAGGGTCTCCCTCGCGTGGTTTCCACGGCCGTAAAGGACTGGTTCGTCCACAATTTTGCCTTTTTTGCCTATCCCGGACTCACGGAGGGCGCTGCCCGCCTCATTGAATCCTATGGAACGGACGAACAGAAGAAAAAATACCTGGAGAAAATGGTAACCGGTGAATGGGGCGGCACCATGTGTCTGACCGAGCCTAACGCCGGAACCGATGTGGGCAACTCAACGACCCAAGCGGTTCGCCAGCCTGACGGCACGTACAGGATAGAGGGGACAAAAATATTTATCTCCTCCGGAGACCATGACCTCACCGAAAATATCATACACCCACTTCTTGCCCGTATCGAAGGGGATGTTCCCGGCACCAAAGGGATATCGATATTCCTGGTGCCCAAATATTTAATAAACGATGACGGCACGTTAGGGCGACGCAACGACTATGAGGTGGCCAAGATCGAGGAAAAGATGGGTATACATGGCAGTGCCACCTGTCTCTTGAACTTCGGAGATCACGGCGACTGTTATGCAGAATTGTTAGGGGAAGAGCGGCAGGGGATGAAGATCATGTTTCAGATGATGAATGAGGCCCGCATCGGCGTGGGGATGCAGGGTGTGACCAGTGCGTCTATCGCCTATCTGCATGCGCTTAACTATGCAAAGGAGAGGGTCCAGGGCGCATCCATCAGGGATTTCAAAAACCCGGAGGCCCCGCGGGTCCCTATTGTCCAACACCCGGATGTAAGACGGATGCTCCTGTGGATGAAGTCCAATGTGGAGAGTATGCGGGCACTCATCTATTACACGGCCCTCTGTGGGGACAGGGCCAAGAGCGAAGCAGACGAGATTCAAAAAGAGAAATGGAACGGGCTGGTGGAGGTGCTCACCCCCATATGCAAGGCGTACAATTCCGATATAGGGTTCAGGGTCACCGAGACGGCGATCCAGGTCTATGGAGGTTATGGTTACTGCTCAGAGTATCCGGTTGAGCAGTTCCTGCGCGATGAGAAGATTGCTTCCATTTACGAAGGGGCCAACGGCATACAGGCCCTGGACCTGGTAGGCCGGAAGCTCGCCCAGAAAAACGGGGCCTATTTCATGAACCTGTTAGGCGAGATGAACGCAACCATTGCCACATACAGGGACAACCCTGACCTTAAAGAACTGGCAGAGGATGTTCAGCGTGCGGTCAGCACCCTGGGCGAGACAGGCTTCTTCTTTGCCCAGTGCGCCGGTGAAGGGGATTTCCTGTCCCCTGTCAATAACGCCTACCCATTCCTCATGATGATGGGAAAAGTGGTAGCAGGGTGGTTTCTCCTCTGGGAGGCCGGTGTCGCAAAAGAGAAACTCGATCGGTTGAGTCAGGAAAAGGGCGTGGCGCCCTCCGACCCGATCCGATGGGAAGCCTTTATCAGGGAGAGTAAAGACGCCTCCTTTTACGCAGGAAAGATCTTCAGTGCGCGATACTTTATCAAGAACGTCCTTCCTGAGGCGGCAGCGGCAGCC
>CAZACO010000505.1:0-3751 GCA_964483185.1 uncultured Desulfobacteraceae bacterium | reverse complement strand
TCCGGTCGTGTATAAGGTTTTTGAGCGTTTATCCTGATGACATTCGTCTGGGGATTCTCTTGGCAGAATCGTATGCTGAGATTGGCTTTGTCAGCCTGGCAGAGGCCCAGCTTGAAAAGGTTACAGCAATGATCGATACCCTGACCCCGGCCTACCGGTTGCTTGCTGAAATCTATGCCAGACAAAAAAGATTTACAGAGGCCGCTGATACGATCAAGCGTTACTTGGCGCATTATCCAGACCAACCGGAAGCGCTTAAGTTTTTGGAAGAGACGGAACTGGCCCTCTTATCCGGCGAAGTGCCGCTAAAGGGTGAAGGGCTCTCAGAAGATCCTGTTCCCTCAGATGATGAGCCAGAGGATGCTGTGGTTGATTTTGCGACGCCGACCATTGCCGAACTCTACTTTTCCCAGGGCCGGATAGACGCAGCCATCAAAACGTATGAAAAGGTCCTCAGCAGCAACCCTGTTGACCGGGAGTCTCTCAGCCGTCTTAACGCGTTAAAAGGGATGACGGCCGACTCGCCGGGCATTGTGGAAAAGGCGGCAGGTGATCTCCGCGTCCAGAAGGAAAAAATGATCATAACGTTAGAGCGGTGGCTGCCTAAGATCAGGGAGATAAAGCATGTCTGAGAAACCGCCGGATTTCAGGTTCATGGCAACCGGTATCGGGAGTGTTCCGTTTCTGGATATTGACACAACCTGCCGGGAGATATCAAAAATGGTGCCTTTCATTCCGTTCTGGCCCCAGTTTGTGCAACGCAGCCACGTCGAGGACATGATCATCCAGTACAGCGAGGGACTCCCCCTCTTGGCGGTCAATGCAGAAAAGAGATCTTTAATCATATCTTGCCCCGAACCGATGGAAGCTGAGCTCGTGACATTCTACGAGCAGTTTTTTGCCGATGACGCTGAGCACTTTGCCATCAGCAGAGGGTATGCCCCCGGTCTCTATGCCCTGCTGGAACTTATGGATACAGACGAAGCAGATTGCGGCCCCTACATCAAAGGGCAGACTGTGGGTCCTGTCACCTTTACGGCAAGCGTGAAAGACCCGGATGGGAAGCCGATCCTTTATAACCCGGAACTTTCAGAAGCGATGACAAGGGGGCTGGCCATTAAGGCCCTCTGGCAGGCAAAGAAGCTTGAAAGTTCAGGGAGACGGCCGATCATTTTCTTGGATGAGCCCTATCTTTCAGGTTTTGGGTCGGCCTTCTCTCCGATTCAACGCCATGAGGTTGTTGATATGCTTCGAATCATCATCGATTATCTCAGAGAGAACGCCGACATCTTGATAGGCATCCACTGCTGCGGGAACACCGACTGGTCCATGATTTTTGAAGCAGGTCCGGACATTATCAATTTTGATGCCTTTGAGTATATGGATCATTTCTTGCTGTATGAGGACGATATCGTACGGTTTATTGAGGGAGGCGGGACGATTGCCTGGGGTATTGTCCCAACGGCGAGTTTTAGTGGGGATGAGTCTGTTCTGGATCTGTTTTCAAGGCTGGAAGCGGGCTTCATCCGTGTTCATCGGTGGGGCGTGGATTTGGATCTGTTAGCCCGAAGATCTATCCTTACACCTGCATGCGGTATGGGCACAATGACTACGGATGCAGCAAAGATGGCCTTGAATCTCTTATCTCGTTTGTCCGAGAGATGCAGGGAGTGGGATGTGGGTGCGATCCCATGAAAGCGAGACCTTTGCAAAACGCCCCCTTTTGCTCTCCGAGCCGGAGGCTTGACCTTGACCAAAATTGAACATTTTTAGAAGGTCTCGGAAACACGTCCCTGCAAGGACGTGTTTCCGCCAATCGGGAAAAAAGATCTCTCCAAAGATATGTAAATTTTGAGCTGTGCTGGGTGACTTATCAAGAAGTTCTTTTGATATGATTGAGGTTCTTTATGTAGCCGTCAATGACCCTCTGAGGGTTTGCTTCAAAGAGTTCCGCATAGGCTTTCAAAAAGTTTTTTAAATAGACGGTTGAGGGAAGGGCCTCAATGTCGTCATCTTCTATGGCTTTCAATGTTGTGACACTGATTCGCGTAACTTCGAAGAGGTCTTCGATCGTTACGCCCACCGTAATTCTCAGCCTTTTGAGATCATTCCCTGAAATAATGTCCACAGAAAGGATCTCATCCACGGTTTTTTTAAGATCCTTTTCTTTGATCCCTTCTTTTATTTTTTTGGAAACGGTTTCCCCGCCAGGGCTCCTGGAGGAAAAAAGGGGTGTCGGTGTCGTGTGCCTCTTTTTTTTGAGAATATCGGGATCGATTATTTTTTTATCTACAAGCGTTTTGTCGTATTGCTTTCTCTTCTGATCACTAATTAGCGTGGAAAAAGCCTCTTCGACCTTTACCAATATTTTTTCCCTCTCCTTTTCGGTAAAAAAGGCGTAGGAGATGGTCGAATCGTTGCCATAAATAGAGAGGGCGTTTCGGTAGGCCTGCCTGATTTCAAAACTGGAAGCGTTGATAGGAATTTCGAAGATTTCGTAGTAATTAAGCTTTTCAAATCTGCGCATGCTTTTCTTTGGCCATGGCTCGGTGAACTTTGTTTGCTGCTATATGGTTCGCCACGTTTTTCAAATCGGTTGAAGTGGGTGTGTAAGGATATTTGACAACGAATATCTTTTTGGCAATGATCGAGTCATAGACTCTTTCATTATGAGCGATATTTCCCACGAACTGGAACTGGGAATAAAAATGTCTATTACACACCTTCTCAATCTTGTTCCCAAGTGTTTTATCGATGTGACCCCGATGTTGATTCAGGATGAGCTTGAATTTAAGCTTGCTCAACTCCTCTTGCAGTAGTCTGGCTCTTTCAGGGTCGCTTCTCATTACCCTGTCCACAATATCAAGCGGCGACGTCACCACCCCGTCGTCAGACTCATATGCAACCTCTTTAGCGATGGTCGTGAAAGCGTACCGGCGGAAAATATGCTTCAATTTTCGCAGGTAGATCGCCTTGATGAATTGTACGGTATTTTGAATTGAGGTCGGCTCGGGTGTAAATACCAACAGCCCTTGATGTGAGGCCAAGAAAAAGTCCAAGGTGTTATAGGTTGTTCCGGCTCCAAGATCCAGCACCACAAAGTCTGCTGGCAGTTGCCGAATGGCTCCAATTATTTTTAGCTTTTGCGCGTAAAAGAGGTTGCCTATTTCGAGAGAACAACGAAGCGAGCTGATAATCTGAAGGTTTGGAATCTCAGTGGGTGTACCGGTGAGTGAAAGGTCCTTAACAGACTTATTCAGAAAGTTGTTAAGCCCCATTTTCAGATTGTTTTGCCCCACCAGGGTATGAAGATTTGAAGCGCCAAGGTCCAGATCAACCAGGATGACCTTCTTTCCCTGCTTGGCAAGTAGCACCCCGAGGTTCGCAGAAACAAAGCTCTTTCCGCTTCCCCCCTTTCCGCCGCCTATTGCGCATATGTGTGCCATTTTGTGCTCTTCAGGGGAGACCTTTGCAAAACGCCCCTTTCGTCCAATCACCGCCTTGCGTTCGGATTTTAATCCTCGAAATATTCAATCCCGCTGAAAGCGGGATTCCTGTGCTTAATCCCGATAAATCGGGACACACGCCTTGATCTTGAACGAGAACATTTTTCAAAGGTCTCCAGGGTTTCTTCAGGGGTCAAAAAATGAGCAATGATCACCGGCCTTTGAGCTCATTAAGAATGACTAAAGCCTAATATGCAAATAATGTTTATGTAAGTCAAGAAAAATAAATTGAGGGCTTTTTCGTT
>CAZACO010000504.1:0-3752 GCA_964483185.1 uncultured Desulfobacteraceae bacterium | reverse complement strand
CTGAATGCATCGGGCGATGTCCTTCTGTTCTCCACCTATCTGGGCGGTGCCGGGTATGATGAAGGGTTCGGGATTGCAGTGGACGGTTTCGGCAACTGCTATATCACCGGCTGTACTTATTCCGAAGACTTTCCCACGAAAAATCCTCTGCAGGAGTATACAGGAGGGGAATCGGATGTCTTTGTCACCAAACTGAATGCATCGGGCGATGTCCTTTTGTTCTCCACCTATCTGGGCGGCAGTGGGTACGACATGGGGGAGAGTGTTGCGCTGGATAACGCGCAGAGCTGTTATGTAACCGGATACACGGATTCCGATGATTTTCCTCTGAAAAACCCGTTTCAAGATGTGATCCGCGGAGCTTCGGATGCCTTTGTCACCAAGTTTGATGGAGCGGGCAATACCCTCGCCTTCTCCACCTATCTCGGGGGGAGCAGCGATGAGTCAGGCATCGGGATTGCGGTAGACAGCTCGGGCAGCGCTTATGTGACCGGAACCACCTATTCCCATGATTTTCCCACCCAGAATCCCTTTCAGGGGACGATCGGTGGCGAGTGGGATGCCTTTGTAACCAAGTTTGATGGAGCGGGCAATACCCTCGCCTTCTCCACCTATCTCGGCGGCAACAAAAATGAGGATGCCGGGGCGATTGCCTTGGACAGCGACAACAACGCATATGTGACCGGATATACGGCATCTGCCAATTTTCCCTTGAAGACCCCCATTCAGGGTGCCATCGGCGGAGGGTGGGACGCTTATGTGACCAAACTCAATGGAGCCGGCAACGCCCTGTTGTTTTCCACCTATCTGGGCGGTGCCGGCGATGATGAAGGCTCCGGGATTGCAGTGGACGGTTTCGGCAACTGCTACGTGACCGGCTACACCGACTCCGCCGACTTCCCCACAAAAGACCCCTTTGTTTCTCCCTCTGCCGGATATTTCTACGATGCCTTCATCACCAAGCTGAATAGAACCGGAGATGCCCTTCTTTTCTCCACCTATCTTGGCACGAACGGCACAGAGTTCGGCAATGATATTGCCGTGGACGGTTCAGGCGCGTGTTATCTGATCGGGACCATCGATTCAGGCGACTCACCGATTGATCCCCTTGATGAGGGCATAAATCCCCCCGCATACGACAACGCCTTTGTGAGCAAGATCGGCCCTTCGTTCGGTGTCGCACCGGATATCAAGGTGAATGGTCAGGATGGTGCAATCTTTCTGGACATGCCTCAAAAGGTCACCATAACGATCGCGCTGGACCCGGGGGACCGAGCCGGTCAACACGCCGACTGGTGGGTTGTGGTCCACACGCCCCATGGCTGGTATTCCTGTTTTTTTCTGGACGGTATTGGATGGCTGCCGGGAATCAGGCCTTTTGCCAAGTCTCCACTTCTCGATTTTCCATCTCTTGAACTCCCTGAAATGCGCGTTTCCGGTGGGTCCTACACCTTCTTTTTCGCCGTAGACAACAATGCGGACGGTATCCAGGATGCCACCTGGTTTGATTCGGTAACGGTGAATGTCGGGCAATGACCCGATCAGATGATACGATTTTAAACATATACGGTGAAGCCATTGAATGGAGGTCCAAAAATGAGCGATAGACAACCATTGGAAACGGTCCAAAAAAAATCCAGAGAGATTTCCCGAATCAGAGGTAAGGAATCCGGTAATCCTTCGGCCCTGCGAAGGAGACCGGTTGCCTGCCTGTGGGCAGCGGCCCTTTTCCTCGTCTGGGTGATACTGTCCGGGTCGCAATTGGGGGCTCAAGAGCCGGAGAAACAAGCCTATGACACTTTCCATTGTGGTGACGGTCATTGGGCCTATACGTACGAAAAAGATATCTCTGATCGCTGCCTCGATTGTAAGCAACCTGTAAATAAGTCCTCTGAGGCTTGCAGCCTTTGGCGATCGGCCCAAGACTGCATCGAAAATTCAAATTGTCCGCATTGTGATAAGAGCTATACCAAGTCATATGGCGCCGTCCTTTTTGACAAAGATTCTAAAGATCCAAAGATAAGAGAATGTCACTGGCTGGTCGTACCCTCCGATCCGGTCATCGGTGTTGAGGACTTGAAAAGAAGGGAAACCCATAATTACTGGTATGATGCATGGCTGGCTGCCACTACGGTAATCAAGCCCAAAATCTTACCCACGACGGATATCGGATTGGCGATCAATCCTGCAACGGGACGTGGCCAGCATCAGTTACACATCCACATCGGTCGTCTCCCAAACGATCTCAGGAACACGCTCAATAGACAGAATATTCACAGATACCCGCTCTGGAAGCAAATAACAGTCTCCACATATAATAAAATAACAGGTAAAACAACGCCACACACAGGCTGCTATGCCACCTTTATCACGCCTAAAGATTATCTTCCCGGGGAGAAGTTCCCCGCACCGTTCAGCCAAAGAGACACGACGCAGGTTAAGGAGCATAATATGCCTCATTATGGCATTATCGTAGCAAGCCAAAAAGATACGGAAAAAGAAAAGGGGTTTTACGTCTGTTATTGCAAGGATACGTCTGTTGAATATGCCCTGGACTACAGGTGCCAGCAGCGCTAACAGCCATCCAAGTTTTTCGCCATAGCCTCTTTTGCATTTGAAGGGATTCTGCTATAAGGGTTGTGTGTTGAACCAACGACCCCTCTCGTAACAGATCGATTGGAGGGGATTTTTTCAGACATTCGCCCAGGTAGACATCTTGAAACCGCATCCACAGAAGGAGAATCACATGTCAGCAACGCAAGCGGAGAATCTGGTGACCTATCATCGAGAGGGCCACATCGGGTTTATAACTCTGAACCGGCCGGAGAAACGTAATGCCCTGAATCCAACTGTATGGAACGCCCTGGACACGGCCATCGGGCTGGCTGAAGAAGACGGGGAGGCGCGCGTTATCCTTCTTTGCGGAGCGGGAAAATCGTTCTGCGCCGGCCTCGATCTGAGCCCGGAAAACGAGCTCTTTTCCGTTGTGGGCCAGGCCCCGGATGCAGCGCAGAAGATCTGGTTTTTCAAGGAGGTCCGGAAAACCCAGGATATCCACACACGATTGGAACGGTTAACACGACCCACCATCGCCCTCATTCACGGGCACTGTCTCGGGGCCGGGCTGGAACTGGTCCTCTGCTGCGATATCCGGCTCTGTACACAGGATACCTTGTTTGCCTTGCCAGAGGCCAAACTCGGCTTCATCACCGATGTGGGGGGTTTGCAGCGCCTGCCAAGGGTGGTGGCAAAGGGTCATGCCAGGGAAATCGCCTTCCGGGGGCAGCGGTTCGATGCCCGCCGCGCACAGGCCATTCAACTGGTCAATGATGTTTTCCCCGACCAGCAAACCCTTGAAATCAAAGTGAGGGAGATGGCTGAAGAGATCGCCGGCAATCCGCCGCTGGCGGTCCAGGGCGCCAAGGAGGTCCTTTGCTTTGACGAGGAGGCCAGCCTGGAAGAATCCCTGGCGTACAATGCGGCCCGATCCAGTATGATCGTCCCATCTCAGGATCTCATGGAGGCGGTTGCAGCCTACATGCAGAAACGAAAGGGAACGTTCAAGGGGGCGTGATGATCGTCCCAGTTTTCAACCTTCAAATTTCGTGTCACTTTGGCTTTGTGATAAAGCGTCCATTCGGTGTTCTGAGCCCGGTAGGGGGTCTCATTTAAAGAGCTGCAAAAACCTATACAGCTTGTGGGAACGGCGGCCTGGCATGAAAAATACGACCTGATCCAGCCCCAAGAGGGAC
>CAZACO010000503.1:0-3762 GCA_964483185.1 uncultured Desulfobacteraceae bacterium | reverse complement strand
TCATACAGGATCAAAGGGAGGTGGCGAAATGAACGGTTATTGCGGAAAAATGGTTTTTGTGGATTTAACAAAAGGCAGCCATGAAGTGCTCGCTTTGACGGAAGAGACGGCCAGGCAATACATCGGGGGATACGGAATCGGCGCCAAGGTGTTGTTCGAAAGAATGAAACCGGGTTCGGACGCCCTGGGGCCGGACAACATCCTGGGATTCACGACAGGCCCTTTGACCGGGACCAGCGCACTCTTGAGCGGCCGCTATACGGTTGTCTGCAAGTCACCGGTAACCGGCGGCTGGAACGATGCCAATTCAGGGGGATACTTCGGGCCTGAATTGAAAAAGGCTGGATTCGATGCCGTTTTCGTGCAGGGGGCGTCGGAAACACCCGTTTATGTTTGGATCAACGACGGTAAAGTGGAAATCAGGGATGCCGTTCATCTCTGGGGCAAGGATGTCCTTGAAACCGAGGCGGCCCTCAAGGGCGAGTTGGGGGAAAACAGGCTCAGAGCCGCTATGATAGGTCCGGCGGGCGAGAAGCTGTCCCTGATTTCGGCGGTCATAAACGATGGGCACCGGGCGGCCGGCCGCGGTGGTTGCGGTGCCGTAATGGGCTCAAAAAAGTTAAAGGCCCTGGTCGTGCGGGGAACCGGCAGCGTGCCGGTGGCCGACGCAGAGAAGCTGAAAGTGGTCAATCAGGAGATCCTCGATACGATAAAAAACGGGCCGGCGGCCCAGATCGCCGGGGCCTTTTCGACTTTCGGCACCACACTGTTTACGGCGGCTTCATCAATAAGCGGTGATTCACCTGTGAAGAATTGGGGCGGCGTCGGCCTCGTCGATTACGGTGGAGAAGCAGGAAAGAATTTTGAGGGCCCGGTGATGGATGGCAAATACAGGGTAAAGAAATATGCCTGTGCCAATTGCCCTCTCGGCTGCGGGGCCATCTACGATGTCAAAGACGGCAAGTGGCCTGTGGGTGAATCCGGCCGGCCCGAATATGAGACTTCTGCGGCCTTCGGCTGTTTGATGCTGAACGACGATCTCGATGCGCTCCTCAAATGCAACCATATCTGTAATATCTACGGCCTGGACACCATTTCCGCAGGCGCCACGGTGACCTGGGCCATTGAATGCTATGAGAACGGAATCCTGGGCAATGGGGATACCGGCGGCATAGAGCTCACATGGGGAAATGCGGAGGCGATTGTGCGGGCGACCCAGGAGATGGCCGATCAAAGCACGGATTTCGGCAGGTTGCTGGCCCTTGGTTCCGCCGGGGCGGCTGAAAAAATCGGGAAAGGGGCAGAATACCTTGTCACTGTTAAAGGCATAGAGCTGCCCATGCATGATCCCCGGCTCGGCCCGGGATTCTCAAGAACCTATTCCGTCGATCCCACACCGGCTCGTCATGTCAAAGGCGGGTTGGGAATCCAGCAGATGCAGACACCGGACCCCGCTAAATACAATGCCGAAGGCAGCGGCCAGCCGGACCTCAGGGCAACGGCGGCCCAGGAAATCATCAACACGACGGGACTGTGTCTGTTTAAAGACTTTACCGGCGTGCAGAATATCGCATGGAAACTGATCCCTCCCGTCACCGGTTGGAATTTCGGCGAAGAGGAAGAGATGAACGCGGGGCTTAGAATCTACAATATGCGTCACGCCTTCAACCTGCGCGAAGGCATGAAACCCGCCGATTTCCAGCTCCCCAAACGGAGCGTAGGCGAACCCCCGCAGACCGAGGGCCCCCTTGAGGGGGTCACAGTGGATTACAAAGGCTTTATTCACAATTTTTTCAAGGCTATTGAGTGGGATGAAACCACAGGAAAGCCCAGCCGCGGTTCTTTGGAAAAGCTCGGCGGGATGGAGTACGTGATCAAATCCCTTGGATTGTAGGGCAGCCGGAATCATCCGAATTTGAAATGGAAGCTTCACTCGACCATGGTTTTCGGGTTGAGCTTCCATGATCGCCAGGCCGCAATGCGTATCACCGTAATATTTTCAGGTCTGCTCCGTATCCTTGCAGGCGTGGAGCGGGAGGTTCTGGATGTCGGCGAGGAAATGACCATTGACCGGCTTTCCGGCCTATTGGTCAATAAATATCAGGACCTCCCCCTTGAGAGCAGCAAGACCTATTTTGTAATCAACGGTCAGGTTTCCACGCCTGACCAGGTTCTTTTAGAAGGAGATCAGGTTCGCGTATTCCAGTTGGCTGCAGGAGGGTAGGAAGACACATTCAGTTATCCAACGTTGTCCATGACCTCCCGCAGATCGTGTCTCCCCTAAGTCGGACAGGTTTCCCGCAAACGACCTCAAGCGACTGTCCTACGACCTTGTTTTTGCAGGCTGTTTGAAAATGCCCAGATGCAAGGCCTCCGAAATCTCGAGGGATGCGGCGTACTTTTAAGTACGCCGCAGTGACGAGTGATGAGGGTAACGCAGCCCTTCGGCTTAACTCAGGGCCGTGAGCCTGTCGAACGACAGATGGGCGTTTTCAGACAGCCTCTCAAGGTTTTTTCCGGTCGTACCGGTCGTAGTTCACCTTGGCTGATAAGGCTGAGCTACTGAGCTGATGGTGATGCTGATGCTGATGGCTGATGCTGTAAAATGGCACAGAATGTGGTTCTTATTGGACTCCTCAAGCGCATCAAAGGACGCTGGGATTGTCTCCCCCTTGCCCACCGATTCTATTTGCCAAAAAAGGCCATAGACGCGAAGTTGGATACCATGAAAGTTCCTGGCAAGGTGACCTCCTTTCAAACCAAACTCCAACAAGCTGTCGAAATGGTCATTCAGGTGGTTCATCTCTTTGTCGGCATTAACATAACAGTTGCTTGCGACAGCTGTTTCGGAAATGACGGCTTATTCCAATCAATATTTTTCCCTTTCAATAAACAAATCCTTTGGAAAATATCGCTTATTTTGGTTGCGCCCAAAGATGTTGCGTGGTAAATATCGACACAATCTTTTGAATCAGGATGCCCAATATATAGTGGCTGCCAGAAAGGCAGAAGGAATACATAGGGCCTGGCCAACGTAAGGCATATATCAACATTAGACAGGACTGGTTCTTTTGGGGTATCCCGAAACCACAATATTCTGATTTTCTATGTTTTTGACTTATTCTGACATCCAAACCGAAAACCCCGGTTTCGATTCAAGTTTTCAAATACCATTTGAATCCTGAAACGATTCAATAATTCAGGATAATGCAAGTATACTGAAGTCTACCATTAAAATAGGAGCTAATCGCCCCATGGATTAAGTGCAATTAGATGATGATTCGGCATCAGACAATATGGTTTCCATAACCTAAAATTGACTCCCTAAATCTTAAGAGAATGTTCCCGTTTCCGTTCTGAATTCATGAATCTGCAAAACGCTATAAAGGTTTATGGCAATAAACCGTTAACGGTCGCAGTTATCGCTTTTCTTCTTTACTTCGGTTTTATTGTGATGCGCTGGTCTGCAAATAATTATGACATTTCCTGCTTTATAGATGCCAGCCTTCCAAGCAGCAACCCCGAACTTGTCCCCAAAAACATCACTGTTGGAAAAAATAGCGGATATGATGGTCAGTATTTTTATCGCATTGCTCTTAACCCGTTCAGTACGCGTGATATTGAACACGGGATCTATTTTGATTCACCTGCATACCGATATCAGCGCATTCTTTATCCACTCCTTGCATGGGCCTTATCTTTCGGGTATCCGATATTAGTCCCTTATACACTGATCATCGTTAATGTATTAGCAGTCTGTAT
>CAZACO010000502.1:0-3767 GCA_964483185.1 uncultured Desulfobacteraceae bacterium | reverse complement strand
TTAGGCCCAACCATTATGGAAAATGTGTCACGAGAAATGAGAATCGTTCGGGAAGAGATCTTTGGCCCCACCATGGGGATTATCAGGGCCAAGACCCTTGATGAAGCCATAGAGATCTGCAACGAATCCCCCTACCACAATGGACATGCCATATTTACCTCAAACGGCAAGGCTGCACGCCAGTTCCAGTATGATTGTATCAGCGGAAACGTTGGTATCAATATCGGTATTGTCGCGCCGATGGCCTTCTTCCCGTTCAGCGGGATGGCCGGTTCTTTCTTAGGCGTATTGCACACCCAGGGAAAAGAAGCGATCCGTTTCTTTACGGAAAGTAAAGTCTGTATCCACCGGTGGTTATAGGAAAGGGGAATGAACATGAATCTACGTACCGCTTCTGAGACGTTGAGCTTTATGAGGGAACTCGAGGAAAAGGCGGCAGTATTCTACGAAGACTTAGCCAAGAGGTTTCCTGAAAATGAAACAGACTTCCTCGCGTTTGCCAAAGAAAACAGGAAGTACAATAAACAGATCCAGATGGCCTATCAGTCGGTGATCACGGATGCGATTGAAGGGTGTTATGCCTTTGATCTGGAAACAGACCACTATACCTTCGAGACGGACCTGCCGGACAATGCAGGTCTTGCTGAGGCCGCATCCAAGGCCCTGGCCATCGAAGAGAAAATCCTGAAGTGTTACACGGTAGGGGCGGAGCAATCCGGATCGCTTTTGGCGGATGTCCCGAGAAACTTCAAGATGGTGGTGAAGAAGAGGAACAACCGCCTGGAAAAGCTGAAGTCACTGGCGTAAGCGTCAAAGAGAAGGAGGCTACCAATGCTTGCCAAGAGAGAAGATATGATCTTAGATGAATTGGTTTCGATCGTGGGAAAGGACAATGCTACTGCGGCAAAACATATCCGCTATGCCTATTCCTACGACCTTAGCTTTGTCAAGCCCAAACTGCCGGACTATGTGGTGATGGCCACAACCGTTGAGCAGGTGCAGGATACTCTTAAACTGGCCAACAGGGAAAAAATTCCTGTCGTCCCTTATACGGCCGGATCGAATATCGGAGGACTCTGTATCCCTGAACACGGGGGCATCTTGTTGGATCTGAAGCGGATGAACAAGATCATTCGAATCGATACGGAGTCCCATTATGCCGTTATCGAGCCCGGAGTATCGCATGCCCAATTGGCCATGGAGTTGTACAAGCATAACCTGAGATGGAGCTGGCCGGTGGGGCCGCCGTCAGCTTCAGTTTCATCCAATGCGTTGTGCCACGGTATTGGGGGGCTGAGCGGCAGGTATGGACTCAACAGCGAAGAGATCACCAGTATGGAGGTTGTTCTTCCTACGGGAGAGCTGGTGCGTGTCGGGTCGTGCGCCATTCAGGAAAATTCCTGGCACAGCGTTCTTCCCCTGCCGCAATTGGACGGCCTTTTTAAAGGTTGGTTGGGGACCAGCGGCATCGTGACAAAAATGGGTGTCAGGGTGCATCCGATACCTCCGATTCTCAAGGTATTTACCGTATCTGCTGAAAGCATCGAAGATATGACTTCATACATGGTTAATCTGGGAAACTATGAAATCTGCGATGACCTCACCGCCGTATCGTGGTGGTTGTCGCAGGTTCCCATCCCCTATCCCTACATACCCAAGCCCGATGATGCCCCTGAATGGTACTGCTTCGGCGCAACCAATTCATGGACCGATAAAGAGAAGGAGGCCAGGGAGGAGATTTGGGAGAATGTGGTTGAAGAAGAGCAGAAAAAAGGGACGTCCCTCAAGAAGACCATATATCCTGAAGAAGCCTTGAAGGCCAGGACCCAGCTTCCAAGTCGCATTGTGGGATCGACCAAGAATTACACCAAGATGGCGGGTGGCGGCATATCATGGCCCGGCACCTTTACGCCAGCGAATAAATGGGCGACGGTCTACAATAAATGGAAAGAGATCCTCATTGACCATAATCTATCGCCAGCCACTCGAGCTACCAATTACCGGGGGGTTCATTACGGGATGCTCAGGGCCATGATTCCATTTAACAAACAGAGTGCCGAGGAAACAGAAAACGCAAGACACGCTATTGTGGAATGCCTGAAAGTGGACTTGGACGCCGGGGGTATCCCGTACAAGCCTCCCGTGGATTTTGCCGTCGAGATCAACAAAAGGGCTCACCCTGGATACCTGTCCCTTTTGAAGCAGGTGAAGAACCTGCTGGATCCGAATGACATTATGAACACCGGTAAATTTGGTGTTTAGCTGTTCAACGTCACTGAGTACTGGGAGGTTATTATGGAATGGAACATAGCCACGCTTAAGGAGTTGGAAGATATTTTGTGGAGGTGCACTGCCTGCGGCAACTGCAGGGCTGCCTATAATTACGGGCCTCCACCTGAATTTGGTGAGATCTGCCCGGCTGGGGCCGAGTTCGGTTTTGAGGGCTTTATGGCCTCAAAGGGCAAGATAGCCTTTGCAAGAGGCATCCTTGATGGACAATTGGAATGGACCGACGAACTGTTAGACGCCATTTATAAGTGTACGGTTTGCGCAGGGTGTCAGAACCAGTGCGAACTGGATCACAAGCCCTTCATCCCTGAAATTATTGAGGCCATGCGCCGAAAGGCTGTAGAAGACGGGGTCGGCCCCATGCCCACCCAGAAAAAGATCGCCCAGTCCATGCGAAGTTATAATAACCCCTACCAGGGGCCCAGAAGAGTGCGCACAGATTGGACCCGGCCTTTCAAAAAGGCCAAGAAACCGATCAAGAACATCAACAAGGAACCCGCTGACATCCTGTACTATGTTGGCTGTACCGGGGCATTCAATCTCCCGGCCCGGGGTGTGCCGGTCGCCACGGCCTCTATATTTCAGAAGTTGGGTCTTGATTTCGGCATCTTAGGGGAAGAAGAGATCTGTTGCGGTTCTACGGCCATGAGAATAGGCGATGCCGACGAGTTTAAGAGGGTGGCGGAATCCAATTTGGAATCATTCAGAAAACTTCATGAGGAGCGAGGGGTCAACACCATTGTTACCTCCTGTGCCGGCTGTTACCGGGCCATAAAAAAAGACTACGTTCTGTCTTCCGACTATAATAAGATGATGGACGGCATTACGGTCATCCACACGGTTGATCTCCTCAATAATCTGTTCAAGGAGGGCAAGCTCAAGTTCTCAGGAGAACTGCCCTGGAAAGTGACCTATCACGATCCCTGCCATACCGGGAGACATCTCAACAAATTTGAAATTGATAAGGATGGGTCCCAGCTCTGGAAAGGGGCCTATGTGGGGATTAATGAAGAACAATGCCTCTACGACGTCCCCAGAGATATCCTTCGGGCGATTCCCGGGATTGAGTTTACGGAGATGGAAAGGATCAGGGACAACTCCTATTGCTGCGGAGGAGGCGGTGGTGTCATGACGGGATACGGGGACTGGGCAGCAAAGAATGCATCCAAGCGTATTGAAGAAGGGATGAGAACCGGTGCGGAGCACATGGTTTCTATCTGCCCGTTTTGCCATTATAACCTGAATGAAGGTTCGCGAAGGATCGGAAGTGAGATGAAGCTCTATGACCTGGTGGAGCTGTTGGACCAGGTTATCGCAGAACCTGACAAGGATTAGGATGCAGGCAAAGGGATGAAGAAGTGCGGAGTATGGAGTTGAGAATTGGGAGTTAAATTTGACGCATTCCTAAAAAGTCAAAATCTCTCGCAAAGGCGCAACGCTCGCAAAGTTAACTTGTTAATATTAAAAGATCTTTTCTT
>CAZACO010000501.1:0-3775 GCA_964483185.1 uncultured Desulfobacteraceae bacterium | reverse complement strand
GCGACCCTGTACGGCCATGGATGCCTTGACACCCGAAGCAGCGGCCGCGGTCGTCGCAAAAGGAACGGACATCACCGGTACCTTAAGACACGAGGTCGGATAAAGCCCCACAAAGGTCGGCCAACATCCAGCCGGCATCACCACGATGGTTCTCTCACCCAGGATCTCAAGCACGTACCGCATGGCCAGCGAAGCACCGCAACCGGGACATCCCATATGGCCCGGTGATAACAGGTTGTTTTTCCATATACGCTCTGTCATGCAAGCACCTCGACCCAATAGGATCCGTTCAGAGCGATCGTCGTTTCTTGACCGCTCACTGCCTGATTGACGATTCCCCGAAGCATCTCCACCGTGATGTCAACGCCCCCGATGCCGGCAATAAACCCATGCACATGGACGTGGCGCCGGCCATGAAGACAGGCCTTGATCTCCTGGGCCAGGATCCCTTCGGCACCAAGAGAGACATCCCGGTCGATCACCACCACATCTCGCACGCCGCCGAGTGCGGAGACAAGGGCCTGCCTTGGAAAAGGCCGGAACATGGACAGCCGCAAGGCTCCTGCGGCCACCCCTTCACGG
This sequence comes from uncultured Desulfobacteraceae bacterium, assembly GCA_964483185.1. Lineage (GTDB taxonomy): Bacteria > Desulfobacterota > DSM-4660 > Desulfatiglandales > Desulfatiglandaceae > CAZACO01. Next base: position 3,193 of record CAZACO010000501.1, on the reverse strand, counting down.
CGTAGCGCATCGGTGGCCAGGCGGGCCGTTCCGCTGGCCGTACCGAGTGCCACGACAGCGACCTCCGCATCGCCCATGCGATAGGGCTCCAAAACCGGATGCCTACGTTCAAAACGCGCGGCAAAATCTTCGGCCACTTCGGACCACACCTTCTCCACCTCCAGGGTATCCTTCTGTCGCCGGTATTTGAGGGACATGTAGAGATCCGCCCCGCACACCGCACCGAAGGTGGATGGGGCTTCCACGTCGACTTTGCATTCCGGCTCAAAAGCGGGAAGGAACCGGTCAACCATTTCCTGATCCGGAACATCGACGATCTCGGATGTGTGCGTGAGATAGAAACCGTCAAGGTTGATCATGACCGGCACCATCGTGCTTTCAGCCACTTTGTAGGCAATCAGGGTGCTGTCCATGACATCCTGAACATCAGTGCAGTAATACTGTACCCAGCCCGTATCGCGCTGTGATAGGGAGTCCGTGTGGTCGCAATACAGGTTCCAGGGCGTGGCCAGGGCGCGGTTGGCATTGAGCATAACGATGGGCAGCCTGCCGCTGGAAGCGTAGTGAAGCATCTCGTGCATCAAGGCGAGTCCCTGGGATGAAGTGGCGGTAAAGGCCCTGGCGCCGGTTGCAGAAGCCGCCACGCATGCGGCCATGGCCGAATGTTCCGACTCCACGGCCAGGAACTCCGCCTTGAGTCTTCCGCTACCGATATAATCCGCGAGCTCTTCCATGGTCACGGTCTGGGGCGTTATGGGATAGGCGGCAACAACCTGAACCCGGGCCAATACCGCGGCCAGGGCGGCCGCCTCGGTTCCCATCATGACCTTTTTCATGATTCACCCTCCATGCTCAGCACCCCTCGAGGGCATTCATACGCACATATGCCGCACCCCTTGCAGTGATAAAGGTCGAGCACGATCCGGGTTGCCGTCTCATCGAGATCGATGCAGGCATCCGGGCAGCTGATCACACAGTATTGACACAGGTTACAGGTGCCGCAGGAGAGGCATCTTCCCGCTTCGGCCATGGCCCCGGCCCTGTCCAGAGGCCTGTTTTTTTCCACGAAACCGGCAGACACCGGCCCCTGGAATCGATTGAATCGGATGTCCTCCTTTTTGATGACGGGGTCTTCGGCATTCGGCCGTTGTTTCCAAAGGGTGATCCCGAGTTCCGCCGCCGCACCCCCTGCCATCCTGACACCAAGAGCAATTGCATGGGCCACTTGAGACGGCTTGAATGGGGAAAACGCTTCATCGAGCGGGGCAACGGTTGGCTGGCCGCTCAATCGGGAGGAAAGACGCCTGATATCCGCTGCACCTTCTTCGTCGGGGTCATGGGCGCTTTCATCCACCATCACCCGGTCAAAACCGGCCGGGTCCACGGTGGTGACACCCGTTTCAATCTGCAGACCGGAGAGATCCACCAGGCGATCGATTTCCCGCTGCAACACGCCCGGTTCGAGATCCTCCGCGCTCACCCGGTTCAAGAAACCGCCGGGGTGCATGGCTGGCTCCAGGATATGCACATCCACCCCGTTCAAGGCCAGCAGGAAACCGCAGGTCAGCCCCGCGGGTCCTGAACCGACCACAGCCGCCCTTTTTCCGGTGGCCGCCGACCTTTCAAGGCCCGGCACGACACCGTGATCCGCTGCGCATCTCTCCAGTGCCCGGATGGCCACGGGTGAATCCAGCTCTCTGCGGAGACATTTTGTCTGACAGGGGTGATAGCACAGCCGGCCCGTGATTCCGGGCAGGGGGTTGGTGCGCAAGAGCAATGCCAGGGCTCCGCCCATGTCGCCCCGCTTCATCATACCGATCACGTTGGCCATCGGGTTGCCGATGGGACAGGCCGCACGGCAGGGTGGGGTTTTATCCCGGATCACCGGCGCCATGTATCGCCAGGTGCCTGTCTTGTTCCAGGTCATATCCTGGATCGTCAACGGCATCACCGGGAGATCATAGACCGATTGAATGACTTGTCTGGCCATATGGTTATTTTCTCCGTACCCAAGACACGTTCTCAAAGGCCTCGCGGGCGGCCGCCGCATTCCGTTCCGGCTTCACGGGCACCCCTTCCTCAATGGCCTTCAACAGGTGATCCAATTCTACCCGCGGGTTTTCAATGACTCGGGCAAAGGCGCCCAATACCACCGTGTTGACAATGGGCGCCAGTTTCGATCCCAAACCATGCCGAACGGCGATGCCGTTCGCATCCACGGCGGCCAGGTTGAACGTATCCCCGAGACGCTTCGGTGCGCCGGCACCCGCATCATTCAGGATCACCGTCCCGTTCGGGCCAAGGCCCTCGATGACATCCACCATTTCCAGCAATACCGGGTCCAGTACCACGGATACATCCGGGTTGGCGATTTCGCCTCTTTCCAGTATGGACTCGGCATCGATCCGTACATAGGCCGCGACCGGAGCCCCACGGCGTTCCATACCGAATGCGGGAAATGCCTGGACAAACAGGCCCTGTCGGAAATATGCCTTGGCCAGTATCTTGGAGGCGATCACGGAACCCTGCCCGCCCCTGCCGTGAAAACGAATGCCTAACATGCCTGATCCTTTTTTCGTTTCCGGTAGATCTCCACACGACAACACGCATGGGCCGTACCGGGAACCTTTATCCTGTCTGTCTCCCCTGCATCAGCCATCCCTATAGCACCTCCAGCGGAAAGCGGATCACCGTGCCGGTGTTGTTGAAAAAGAATCGATCCCCGAATTCCCGGGCCAGCCGTGCGGACTGCTTCATCCCTGTGCAGTGCGAAACCCCTATCCACTTGACGTGGAGTTCCCTGAAGGCCTCGATGGTCTTTTCAAGCTGGGCGTCCGGAGCGGTGAACAGGTGGGTGCCGCCGAGCACCAGATAGACCGAATCCATGCCGGTGAGTTCCCGTGCATGACGGACCACATTGATGATGCCACGGTGGGCACAGCCTGCCACCACAACCAGACCCAGATCGGTCTTAATGTAGACGGACTGGTCGTCGGCCACCGTATCCCGGATATAGCCCTCGCCCTGTTTCAGGTACAGGATCGCATCGGGCACCTCGAAATCGGTGGTCATCGGCTCCTCACCGGAAACCACCACGTCACCGGTAATCCATGTGGGACCTGCGGTAAAGGTAAACCGGGCACCCAGCCTTTCCAGTTCGTCCCGGCTGAAAGGGATGCCGCAGTATTCATAC
>CAZACO010000500.1:0-3777 GCA_964483185.1 uncultured Desulfobacteraceae bacterium | reverse complement strand
GACGGATCTGCGGGATATATCGCCAGATATCGTGGGAACAGACTGAAAAGCAGCGCGACTCCCATGCCGGGGTGCAGGAGAGCCGGATACCCCCGCTTTCCGACGTCTCCGTTCCATCCGCAACGTAGCCTTCAAGGAAACCGTCCTCCCACGAGCGGAATGGGCGCTTTGCCCTGTAGGTCTTGAGGATGGTCTCCCGGTCAGGCCAGAAACGATTCCTCCGAGCTGCCCGGTACGCTATCGGGACAAGCCTTGAAAACCCCGTCTTCTTGGCCAAAAACCACCACCACATCCATGAAAAGGGGAGGATGGTAGGATCGATGAGAATAAGGGCGCGGATCATGTCAGGCCGTTTGACGGCCAGTAGCAGGCTGGCTACGGCCCCGCGGGAATGACCCATGGCGATCACCGGCTCCTGGAGATATTTGAAAAAGCTCCCCAGATCCTCTGCAAAGATGTCCCAGTTTTTGAGTTTTCGAGGATTCGCCTCGGCGGTTGTCCTCCCGTGCCCCCTGTCGTCCATGCCGAGGACCCTGAGTCTGTGGCACAGTTTCTCTGCAATCGGGGTATAGGCCCCTGCACAAAACCCCGTAGCATGGGCAAAGTGGGCCAAAGGTCCTGAACCTCCCCAGTCAATATAATTAAAATCGCCGTCCGGACCATTAAAGGTATGGTAGCTTCGCATTATTTTTACTCGGGTCAATTCCGGTTACAAAGGCAGGGTCCGTCTTCAGGACCAAGCAGGATTGAAACGCGCCCTTTGAGATGGCCATAAAATTATAGCTTTCCCGTTTAACATACAGGAATTAAGGAAGAAAACATCGCATTAGAGGGGCGGGATGATGGTTTTCCTCTCCGTTAGAGGGGATCGGCTTAGGAACCAGCTCCTCGGCGGAGCGTCTCCAATATTTTCTTTTCATAGTATCTGGTCAGCTTTTCACTTTTATCTCTGTCCATAGAATCGGGCGCATTTGTCGCCATGACAAGAGTCTTCAGTTTTACAACACCATCCGGGCTGACATTGGCAGAAAATTGGATACGGTGGTTGAACGTAGAGGCCATGGTTTTCACGTTCCATGACGTTCCTTGGATTTTTTCCATCAATACCCCGTTGAGCATCTCCCGGGGTTTAAAGACGATTATTCCCTGCTTTTCCTTCACGGAACCAACCTTAAAGCCATCACCATCGGCCACCTTGATGATCGCATTCATGACGGCCTTCCCACTCTTACCGGTTTCAAAATGGACGCCTTCAAAGACGGGTTCCGGTTGTTGACCTGCGGCACAACCGAAAAGGAAAACACAGGTTAACGCGAATGCAATTTTTTTCATTTTTGAATGACCGTCCTTTTCTCTTGTTTTGCTATGGATTTTTTTCGTCGTGCCCGTTGATGGGAAGCGTCCGCGGCTCTCTCAGCGAGATGCGCCAATATGGGCTGGTGAAGATTCACACCAAAAAAATTGCAGTAGGGGTTGCATTTTGAAAGGAGCATGAACGTTATTTTCTGCCTGATCTCCCCCACTTCCTCTTCGAGGGCGTCGAAATTCCCTCCGCCCTTGGAGATAATCATATCCGCCCGGTTGACCCGTTCATTCACTTCCGCTGAACACCTGGACAGGACCGTTCCCGGGCAAGGCCCATCGATGCCGTTCTCGACGATCGTGGCGATCTCGTGGATTCCCGCTGACCGCGCTTCACTGAGTGTTGCGTCGTTGAGCGTGGGCACGCTCCTCACGATAAAGACGATCTCCATAGTGTGCCGATCCGTGATGGTTTCTATGAGAAGTCTGTCCAGAACAATTTCGCCGGCATTGTCTCCAAGATAGACCAGGGAGTGACATGTATTCAGCCTTTCCCGGAAATCCTGATATGTCATTTCCGGGATGGGGTCCTTCAGCCTTTCGGTGATCGAATTTTCAATATCCGTCGGCCGGTCGCCCATCATGAGATCGATGGTGTTTCCAAGTATGGCAAGTTTTACGGCCGTATGTAGCGGATCCGGGGCCTCATCCAGGATGCCTTTCAGGAAGGGAACGATCTCCATGATCTTCCTGTTCTGGAGGGCCTTTATCTCATGAAAGGGGTCCTCGCTCCCGGTCGCGCTCATCATCAGATTCATGACCCGCTCGAGGACCTCGGGACTGGTGATATCCCACGACCGGCCCCTCAACGAGGGAATTTCCAGTATCCTACTGTACACTCCCTTTGCAGCGTCGTCATCCAATCCCAGGGTCCGGATGGCGGTGATCGACATGGTCAATATACAGGGAATGCATTCCGGTTGAATCAGCATGCCAAGTCACTCAAAAACACTTTATTTCGTCTAAAAATTTCAGGGCAGGATTTCCTGTTCACTTCTCTGCCTTGAATTTCTCCCAGAATTCCCTGTTCTGCGCCTTCCTGTCACGGCCCCACTTCCTATCAAAATAGGAAGAAGACAACCGCCTGTGCCAGGGCTCCCATGGGGATCCCCCCTTCTCCTGGGATTTCAGGATGTCAATCAAAAACGTCGTGATATTGAGCCGATACATCAGGCTTCGGCAAAACCGTCTCCAAGGCAGAAGGGGCATGAAGCCCGTTGTTTTGGAAAACCCTCATGTTCCTGTCTATATACCAGATATGGATGAATGAGAAGGGAAAAAGTGACGTCAGATGCTGGGTACTGGATGCTGGATGCCGGGGGATTTTGTTGACTGTATTGAGCTTCTATTACATCTCCTCACAGGATTAAGTCAGTAACATGTTGACATTTTTGTCTTTCATCGTATAAATTTCACAGTTTTCTATTTTTCTTTCTTAGATCCAATTTAGATTGTCTATACAACTCTTTAAACATAAGGAAAAGGTAGAGGATAATGTCTGATAATATAGAAAAATTGCGAGCAAAATCAGAAGGAGAACAGATAGCATCTTTCTTGAATATGAGGCTGCTGGAGTTATCACCGGGTTATGCCAGAGTGTCAATGAACCTGCGTCGCGAATATACCAATTTCAATGGACTTATATTTGGCGGGATTATCATGTCACTTGCTGACCAGGCTTTTGCTTACGCGTCCAATACAGTCGTCATCCCCAATGTAGCTTCGCAGTTCAATATTCATTTTGTTGCCGGTGCCGGTATAGATGATGAACTTATTGCAGAGTGTCGGGTGGTCAAGAGCGGGAGGCGGGTTTGCATTTCAGAAATGAGTGTAAGTAATCAAGATGGCAAGCTTATAGCCAAGGCTACCGGTACAACGATCCCCCTTGCTTAAATGGCTTTGTATTGCATTTCAATATGTCCTGTCGATCTGCTGTGTCCCACATCGGGAGTAACTTATGTGCTTTGAGAAAAAGAGCTGCTTCTGACTCATTTAGTACCTTATTTCCTGGTTTTCTGTCACAAAAAACAAGAAATCATGTGAATGATAGGAGGTTTCAGTGTTCAGGTTTCAGGAAAGACAAGGGCAAGCGCTGATCCCGCGGCCTCGCGGGACTGAAACCCGAAATCTGAAACCTGGCCGTGAACGATTGGTAAATCTCTTTGCGGCTTGGCGCCTTTGCGTGAGAGATTTTTGGTTGCGGCTATGCCGCGTTGGATTCTTACATCAGGCTTAAAAAGGAGGTAACACTTTAGACTTCTGAGAATATGTCAAAGGGCCACTGACCGAACATCTTAAGATACGTTTTATCAAAAGGCCAAAGTTTTATAATACTTCATTTCGTCTCAGAAATTCCAGGCCAGGATTTCCTGTTCACTTCTCCGCCTTGAATTTCTCCCAGAATTCCCTGTTCTG
>CAZACO010000499.1:0-3781 GCA_964483185.1 uncultured Desulfobacteraceae bacterium | reverse complement strand
AAAGCGGTGATCAGACCGGCGATAATATGCCAGATGCCCCACCAGGCCACCAGGATGGCCATACCGCCCAACCCTCCAAAAAAATTGAAGACCAGGACAAGGCCGAGGGCTGAATTCTGGATGCCCACCTCGATACACACGGCCCGCGAGTCCTTCTCTTCTAATCCGAAAAGGCGGCCGGACCAGTAGCCAAGATTCAGTGCCAAGGCATTATGGATCAAGACTACAAATATCACCAGTCCGATGACCTTGAGAAAAATGTGCCAGTTGGCGACCAGTGCACCTAACACAATGGCGATGAAGAAAACCAGAGAAAAAATCTTAAATGGTTTTCGAACCTTGTTTGCCAGGGAGGGAAAGATGCGGCTCAATGTCATTCCAGCAGCCAGGGGTATTCCCAGGATGATAAAGATGGTGGTAAACACGTCCATGGGGCTGAGGCTGACCCGCCTGATAATCTCAGCGGTGTCGGGATTGAGCCCCCCCCAGAAGCTCAGGTTGAGCGGGGTCATAATGATAGCCGCCGCAGTAGAGACAGCGGTCATGCTGATGGATACGGCGGTGTTGCCCTTTGCCAGGTAGGTAATGATATTGGAGAGGTTTCCTCCGGGACACGCGGCCACCAGGATCATGCCCAGGGCGATGGAGGGCCGGGGCCTCAGGATCAGGGTGAGAAGAAACGTAAAGGCAGGCAGCAGAATAAACTGGGCGCCCAACCCGATCCCCGGGGCCTTGGGAGAAATAATGATCCTCTTGAAATCCTCTAATTTGAGATCTAAGGCCACCCCGAACATCATCAGACCGATGGCAGCATTGATGATGAACAGCCCCTGGGGATTGAAATTCAGCCTGACCTGGTCCACCACTGCTGGGTCCATGAGGCCTCCTCATATGAAGGGTTCAGAGGTTCAAGGTTCAAGGTTTAACCCATCCTCCGTCATCCTCCATCCAGTCATCCAATACCCACTATTCAGCTCCGCTTTCAGCGGGATCTACGCTTCGCTCCGACCAAGTATGCAGCACTCAGCCTCATGCCATGTAGGCCCCCACATTGGCCAAGGCGATGCTGGCCGGGCTTACGGTGGTAGGATCTGTCATGACATTGATGCATGTGGTTATCCCTGAAGAAAAGGCCTCTTCCAGGGCAGGGCGAATCTCTGCAGGTTTTTCCACCAAGATCCCCTTTCCGCCCAAGGCCTCAACCATTTTGTGATAATCCACCCTGCCGATATGGGTGCCTTCCTTGACCGCATGGCCGATCCGGATCTCCTGGCTGTGCCGGATCATCCCCCAGCCCAGGTCATTGCATATGACCACAACGATCGGGAGTTTTTTTCTGAGGGCCGTTTCAAATTCCATGAAATTAAAACCGACAGACCCGTCTCCCGTGATCAGGCAGACCCGCTTTTCAGGATAGAGGAGCTTGGCCGCATTGGCATAGGGGAGACCCACGGCAAGGGAGCCATAAATCCCGTAGTCCAGATAATGCCCCGGCCTGCGGATGGTGCGTGTCATCCCCATCCAGGTGGTGGTATCGCCCCCGTCAGCGACCACGATATCGTCGTCCCGGTCCATGAACGCATTAATCTCCCAGGCCAATCGCATCGGATGAATCGGCACGTTGTCGCTTTTCCAATTGTTTGTTGCCATGGTCTTTCCCTGCTGATCGGCTGTTTCAAGGGCGGAGGTCCAGGGGGCAAAACGGGATTTGAGTTCCTGGCGGATCTTCTTTTCGCTGAGGAGGGTGTTGCATTGCCTGAGCAAGGCTCCCACATCACTGACCACCGGGAGATCAATGTTCCGGTTTCTGCCGATCTCCTCCGGGTGGATGTCCACCTGGATCATCTTGGCCTCTCGGTTGAAGATCCCGCCAAACATGTAATAGAGACAGATCCGTGTGCCGAGAAGGATCACCAGATCGGTCTGCATATAGGCCGAGAAGCCCCCGCCCGGCCTGATGGCCAGTGCCCCTTCAAAACACAACGGATGGGTGTCCGGGATGGTGCCCCTGCCGGAGAGGGAGGTGAATACGGGGAGACCGGTATTTTCAATGAATCGGATCAGCTCCTTTTCGGCCTTGGACTGCCATACGCCCGTGCCGGCAATGACCACCGGTTTTTGGGCCTCCTGGATCATGGCCACGATCTGTTCGGCCTTTTCAAGGTCAACAGGATGCGATGCCACGTCTGTTTTCATCTCTTTTACCGATGCCTGGCTTACGCCTCTATTCAACACATCCACGGGGAATTCGAGATACACAGGCCCTGGACGGCCGCTGGACGCGGTCCGGAACGCAATATCCATGAATTCCGGCACCCGCTCCGCAGTATGACAAACCAGTGTCTTTTTCACCATAGGTGCAATCACCGGTTCCTGATACATATCCTGGAGATCCAGCTTTTCTTTGTGATCAAGACCCACACAACCGGCAATCAGGACCAGAGGCGTGTTGGAAAAAAATGCACTGGCAATCCCTGTCAGGGAATTGGTGAATCCCGGACCGGCCGTTACCATGGCCACGCCCGGTTTCCGGGTCAACTTACCCCATGCCTCGGCCATAAAGACCGCTGCCTGTTCATGCCGCGTGTCGAACAACTCAACGGGGCTGTTTTCAAGGTATTGATAGATCGGCGTGATATGCCCCCCGCTGAGGGTAAAAACGTATTTCACCTCTCTTTTGATGAGCGATTCTGCTACCAGCTGTCCGCCTGTCACCGTCTCCATTTATCATCCCCCGTTCTAAATATAACGATAATCTTTTAACTTTAGGTAATTTAGCTCATTTTAGTCACTTTAGGCAATTCTATAATTCCATCAACTGTCCACCGGTAATGTTGATGGCCTGGCCGGTACAGTAAGAAGAGGCTTCCGATGCCAGGAAAGCCACTAAATTGCCCACCTCTTCAGGGACGCCGATCCGACCGAGCGGAATGGTCTTGCACATCTCCTTCTCCCTCTCCTCGACAGTGGTGCCGAAGACCTTGGCTTCCAGGCCGAACCGCCATTTTTCAAGATCGGTCATAATCTGCCCCGGACAGATGGCGTTCACCCGAATGCCCGCCCCGGCTAATTCCTTTGCCATCACCTTGGTAAGCATGATGACACCGGCCTTTGCCACAGCATAGGCTCCGTTGAACAGAGGCGGTACCTTGCCGGCCCGGGAAGCGGTATTGATAATACTCCCCTTTCTCCCCATCATCATCGGTAACACGGCCCTTGAAACCTTAAAGACACTGTGCAGGTTCACATCGATCGTCTTCATCCAGGCGGATTCATCATAAGTGTGCACGGCGTTCGGGACGCCGAAAGAGGCCCCGGCATTGTTGCAGAGCACATCGATGTGATCAAACCGTTCCTTCACTTTTTCCACCATCCGGCCGATCGCCTCGTTGTCCGTCACGTCCACCCCCACGGCCAGGGCCGAAACCGAGAAATTCTTCTTGATTTCTCTCACGATCTCATCCATTTCACCCAGGGTGCCGGTTTTGACCGGGTCTTCCTGGTCGCCACTCTGGCCAAGATCGGCCACCACTACGTCGGCCCCGCCGGCGGCCAGGGCCCGGACGATCGCATATCCGATCCCGGTCCGTTTCCCGGCGCCTGTGACCAGGGCCGTCTTTCCCTTGAGATCTGCGTACATATTATGTTCCCTCCATATAAAGAACCCTATTCTGGGCCTGACCATTCCGTGACCGCGTCGCCATTTTAAGTATGCAACGTGTGAAATTAGTACCTTATTCCTTGGTCTTCTGTCACAGAAAACAAGAAAATCTCTTTGTGG
>CAZACO010000498.1:0-3783 GCA_964483185.1 uncultured Desulfobacteraceae bacterium | reverse complement strand
ACATGGTTTTGCACATGCTGAAATCCAAGTTACTGAAAATTTTCATGGTTTTAAAGTAATATAACCAGTTGTTATCATTACCTTTTACATATTTTTCATTGTCTTGCTCTCTACCTTTAAAGAAAAAAGTAAATAAAGAAAAAGTAAAATAATAGAAAAGGTTTTCGCTTGAAAGCATGTAAAGCATGAAAAAGGTTGTATTATCAAAAGATTAAGCCAATAAAAAGCAAATAAAGTCAGTTCAAAAACATGTAATTGGTGCTCACTAACTTCAAAATGGGGTGCAGGGGACATCGAAAGTGACAGTGGTCCTCCGAGCGGACTATTGCCTACTCATTCACGCGCAGACCGATCCCGAAAAAATATTCACGAGAGCCGTACCGTCGCTTCCTAACATATGGAAAATTCAGGTAAATTTGCTCATAAAAATTTTGCTTGCCCAGTGACTTCAATTTCGCCTCATCCATCCACTGCGTATAGCCCCGGTATAAATCAGCGGGTAAAACCCTCGGTCCCTTATCGCTCGTATCATCGCTTACAAGGCAAACCTCTTTTGCAAAAGCCAGGACAGGATTAGTCTTTTCTCTGAATCTTTGTCTGGCTAATTCGACGGTCTCCGGGATGACGATCTCTTCCCGCTCTAAGACCCGGCGCAGACCGTCGAGTGACCAACAAAAAATCCCGTCAAGTTCCTCCATTAGTTTATCCGCAAGCCTTTTGTCGTCATTAGACCCTTCGAATTTTTGTTTATACTCAAGCACTATTATTCGTCTGAAAAAGGCGTTTGTTTTTTCGCGAATACCCGGGAAAAAATTCATTGAAATCCAATGTTTAGCAATAGGACGGAACGTTATGTCACTTAGATATTTCCTTTGAGCTTGTACTTCATCCCCAGCTGAAATTTGCTTAAACCGCGTGACCTCTAAAGGCCGATGTTCGGTTTCTCCAATCGAATTCAGCAACTTGCCTTGAATCTCGGACACACCGAACGGCTCTTCCATTCTGCCTAAGCTGATGTGCGAAACGTTTTCTCGACCCAACATTGAACACAATATGCGTTCTGTGAGACCCTTGGCGTTTGCTCCAGAACCAATGGCAAAAATAGCGCAAGGAAACAGAATCTTCGCATACAGACAATAACCGAAGAATTGTTGGAGGACATCTCCCTTTTTCAGATCATCCGCAAATATCTGCGCAACGGTTTCGATCCACCTCGGACAGGTTGCATCCTCCTTGTATGCAACTGGCAGTTGCACTCTCGAATTATATTCTGGGGCATGGGGCTTGAGTTCCATCCTCTCAATGTCCAACATGCCATTTCGTAAATTGAGAAGCATCGGGTTGAACTCCAGTTCTTCCGGCATCTTAAAGACCTGGGCGCCTAATACGTCTATTGCCCCGTCGATCCATGCAGCCTTCGCATGATCCCCGAGTAGGTTTCTCACGATGAGCCGGATTGCATCTCTGGGAAAAGGCTTCCACACGCCCGACTGGTGGTACTTGTAGAACTGCTTCGAAAACTCGTTGCCTTCGTAAATAAGGGGATCTAATTGCTTTTGAAGATAATCAGCCATCAGCGCCGGGACGAATTTAACTCTGCCTTTTTCATTCTCGACGAGATACCCGGCGCTATCTCCGTTGTCTCTCCCGTTCGATGTCGTAAGAGGCCTTTTCTTTGTAGACTTCCAATTCGGGTCAAAGCCTTCGCAGAAGGGCGCTAAGTTATCATCTCCGGAGATAATCTCCCTGGCTTCGCGCCATGTGCGCCCCTTGCAAGAGTTATGAAAGCACTGGTAAGTGAGAGTACCATCGGAGGCCTGATTAATCGCCGCCTCGTTCCGGCCATGGTTGGGATCGAACAGACAACGCTCAAGCCGATATATGGTGATGCCTTCAGGACCAGCCTTTTTGTTAAATGCTATCCCATAATAGGTAAGGTATTTCTCAACATCCAGGGGTCCCAGATCTGACTTCGACTTCCGGCCCTGGGTCCTATTTCGGATGGCTCTTTCATTATGATGGGTTTCGTTTCTATCAGGGGCAAGCGCGGCCAGTTTTTTGAGATCTTCGATAGGTACTATCCCGATCTCGGCCAACGTCTCCGGCTGGTCTTGAAAAAGATAGGATCTTCGGTGAGGCCGTTCTTTAGTGTTATCACCTTTTCTGGCATGTGTGAAAGGGACTCTGATAATACGCGAAGGATTGAACACCGCGAGGTCGATCTCTACACCGGCACAGCTAAATCTTGATGAGACAGCCCAAAGGGCCTTTTTGACAGCCTCTTGATTCTCTGGGTTATTTGGGAGATCATCGAGACGAAAAAGGAGGTGAACGCCATTTCCGCTCATCGCTCGGTAAGCTTTTGGAAATCCACGCTTACCCTCCAACCACAAGCATATTTCGCGGCCCACCTGCACCGCGCGTTTCAACTCTGAATCACTTGAAGAAATTCCAGAAGGTCGCACCACATCGATATCTAAAAAAAGCCACCTTACAACTGTAATATCTCGATCCGTTGTGGTGTTTTTTGGTGAAGCTTTTAGGCGATTTTCCGCTCTCGCGAGCAGCTTGTTGTCGACGGGATTGATGCAAAAATAGGTTCCGGTCGCCCCTGCTTCATCGAGCTTCGCGGCAGCTTCCCCGAAATCTGCGGCATTTGAAAAATACCCACTAACGATTCCGCTGCCACCCGCGAATCCCGACCAGACAGACGATCTGCCGGAAAGACCGAATGCGCGGACTTCTGTCAGTTCGTTTTCGTGAAAGAACCGTCTGAAAATATTTTTAAAGTGTTGCAAATGGTCATCTGTCGACATAAGACGTTAGCCTCTGCGCCCGGCGAACTTCTCTCTTCAGTTCATAGAACACAAACTCCCCCATGCGCCGCGCAAGATCAGCAGGGAGTGAGTCAATCTTGCCCGACATGAAGGAGTAAACGTAACGTGATCTGCGACTGTAGCTGACCAAAAACGCCCCATGGACGCGCTCCATGAACTGTTTTTCAAATTCTGGTCGATACAACCGGTCAAAGGACGGGGGCAATTCAGTTAAATCCCAAAATAAATTGACATACTTCCGTTTCTGTTCGATCCACACAGCTGGCAACTGGACCCGGTTGCATTCTTTATGAAAGGCTTTTATCGCGATCCTATCGGTCGCTTTGAATTCTCCAAATCGCATGGCGATCCTCCTATACTTCGAGGGCCGCCAGAACCCGTGACAATTGGAAGCGCACATATTTCCCGCATTTGGTGACCGGAATCCTTTTCAAGCGAACCGCCCTATAAACCCAGCTCGTGTTGACCTGCAGGATGTCAGCCAGCTGCCCCACAGTCAGGAGTGGCTCCACCTCATGTTTCGTTTTCTCCTCCATCACAAATCCTCCTTTCCCGCTCCAGGCCAAACAATAGCAACATCCACTCCAAGAGCTCGGCCAATCTTTTCTTTTTCCAATTCTGAAGCCGGAGCCCCATTCTCGATCTGGGAAATTCGAGGCAGGCCAACCCCCGACATTAAATGAAGATGCCACTGCCGGAAATTCTTGCTAACACGCATTTCGCGCAACCTGTTTTTCTCCAAGAAAGCGTCAAGCTCCATGACCAGCCCTCCCCATGATTTTTGTATAATGTAGCGGCCGACAGTCAGGATTGTCAATATATTATAGCAATAATTTCAAATAGTTAGTAGAGGTTATAAACATGACATTTTTCAAATTTCAAACCGCCATAAAAAAAGCCAACCGGGTTACGGTTGGCTTTCGTGGGATGTAAATACGATGAGGGA
>CAZACO010000497.1:0-3783 GCA_964483185.1 uncultured Desulfobacteraceae bacterium | reverse complement strand
GGCCTGACGAAGCTGAGGCTTTTCTCGCAGATACGCATCCCAAACGCTGTCCGGGGACGAGGATGGAACCTTGAACCCCTGAATCGTTGAACCCGTGAACGCCTAGCAGTCTGTCGGCCTTAAAGTCCTGATTTAGGGCTCACGCTGGACGCATTTTTCTGGCAGTTCGATTCCAGCGGTTGGATCGTGACACACCAGGGCTCGTTGGTTCGGTTATCGACGTATTCTGCTTAACTGGGGCTGTAATCTTGCCCCATAGTATTGCTTAATATTCCTTGTTCTTTGATATTATGATGGACTTAAGGCATGCAATCTCTTAATGTTGTACGCCATGCAGACCAGACCCCATTCTCCTGTAACCCGATCGAGGCCCCGCAGAAGGAACTGGCGAAAACCCATGGCTGCCTTGATGATGCCGAAAACCGGCTCGACCGTGCACTTCCTCTTGGCATATACTGCCTTACCCGCAATCGTTTTCAATCGGTGTTTCATCTCTGTTACCGGATCCTCTGGGCCAGTCAGGGGCTCAGGTTCGGTAAACCTGTCTTGGAGCGGGGCATTGTGCTGTTGTCGCTCGGCGGCAATATAGGGGACAATATGATGGGTTTCGCATTTCTCTACATTGTCTGTGCTGAAGTAACCGGCATCGGCCAACAGCGTGTCAACCGTGCCAAGCTTGTCCGGAAGGTGGGAGAGGTTTTCCACTGCAGGGGTTACCTCCAGTTTGTCGTTGCTTTGCTGGGTGATGTGGTTTTCTACAATGAGCATGGAGTCGATGTCCACTGCAGCCTGGCCGTTGTAGGCTTGCTCAAAGCCCCCTCCCTGCGAGGGCATGATCCTCGAGTCACTGTCGGTGAGGTTGACTTGGTCCTTGCTTTTGGGTCCCGGTTTAGGGGGTGTGGGCGGCCGGCCCTTGGGCTTTTTCCCGGTCTCTTTCTCTTTGACTTTACGCGCGGCAAGCTTTTCCTCATACGCTTCTTGTTCTTTAGCGAAGCGCTCGGCCGCACGTTGCTCTATTTGGGCCTTGGCCGCTGCAATGGCTTCGAGTCGCGATTCCCGACGCGCCAGTTCCTCGGGGATGTTCATGCCTTCGGGCAGATCTTCTTTGTCGGCTTGCTTCGCTTTGCGCAGCAGTTCTTTGATTTCGTCCTTGAGTTGTTTTTCCAGCTTCCGGGCATAGCCCCAACTCAAGGCATGATGTTTCGAGGCATTGGCTTTGATCTTGGTGCCGTCCAGACTGACGCTGCCCAGTTTCAAGACCCCCATTTCATGGGCAATCAGCAGGATCTGGACGAACAATGCCTTCAGTTCTTTGAGAAATCGCTTGCGGAACGAAGCGATGGTGTCGTGATCGGGGTGGGTGTTGACGGCAATATACCGAAAGGCCACTGAGTCGTAGGTCGCCCGTTCAATTTTTCTGCTGGAAAACACCCCTGTTGCGTAGGCATAAAAAAGCAACGCTACCATGATGCTCGGGGGGTAGGCATCCGAACCTCTTCCCGCATAGGCGCTTTTTATCGGGGACAGGTCGAGCCGGCTGACGATATCCACCACGAACCGGGCGAGGTGATTTTCAGGCACCCAGTCATCCACGGATGGCGGCATGAGAAAAAGGGTATCGCGATCACAATCTTTAAACCGTGGCTCCATAGTAATTTAGACCCCTTACGAATTTCGATGATGCTTCAATTAACCGATTGACATTATTAATAAATTATATCGAAATCCGAAGGAAAAAGCAAGGGAAAAATCGCCCCGGAACTCATCTTTTTTAGACCATTTTTCGGTCGGAAACTAATGACTCGGACATGCCTGCACCAGAGGCGCACGGTAAGTCCGACAAACTGCTAGACTTTTTGGCCATATTTCACACCTCCTTTCCCCGGAGAATTAAAGCTTTCTAATGGGGAAAGGTTCACTTCACGTTCACATTTGCATTGACACTCAGTTTTCAATTTACTATGTGATTATTAAAGTGAGCAACGTGGCCCATTAGGGCTTTTACCGGAACCCTGGATGCAACATCCGGGGTTCCTTTTTATCCCGCACATAGAGCGAAGGCACCCTCACCTTCAGACTAAATGTGCAGGAAGAATCCTTTTCTGAACTATCTCATCAATTTCACGCCCTCTCCATCGATATATTCAAGTCTTGGTGGCCATAGCCCTTCTCTGTCTACCCTTCTCTCAACAACTTGATCTGAAACGCCAAATGGCTTGCACAGCATCGGGCTGAATCTTGCCAATACTGCGTTTGGATCTGTAGCGAGAAGCTCAAGTTGACCAGCCTTCTTTAGCAAAGTTAGACATTTTTCAAGTTCCTGGATAAGCCTTTCTTTTGGCACCAATACCCTGCCAGCAAATTCGTTTGCCTGGTACTCAAAAAAATTGTATTCTTTTTCAGGGATGTTTTGCATGAAGTGCTTCCAAGAATTAGTGTCTTGTATCCCAAACGTTGCGTAGATTTCCTTATGAAGAAACAGATGGCCGAGTTCATGGGCAAAAGAGAACCTGAGACGGTTAATGAATCTTTCATCCATATACTGGGTATAATCGACCACGATTCCCGTCAGATCTGTCCGCAAGTATGCGTCAATATCGTATTCGTTGTACAATCCACGCTCTGGCTCGATGTTGAGACCTAGACAATTCTCGACTATTTTCTCGATATCGATAGGTAGTGTATTTTCTGACCATTGCTCATTCCTGAAATTTTCAGCAGCGTTCCAAATCTTTCTTTTATTGATGTAAGGGCATCTAAAATTGGAGATATCTACCATCAACCGCCTCCCCTGATCTTCTCGATCAGATTTTCGAGTTCCTCAGTCGTGGGTTTCTCGCTTCTTACCGTCCTGAAGAACATCGGTAATGCGTTTAAGGTTTCTTGGTCTGACAGGATGTCTTTTGGAATAATTCCTGCCGCAATTGCCGCTTTGTCTTTTAGTTCATCAAATAGACTTGACTCCTTTTGAATTCCCAGTACTTCTGCAATTTGGCTAAGTTTTACATCATCTTGTGGGGGTGCCAGAACGCCTCTCTCTACTTTGCTCCAGTTGCTTGCATCAATCGACTGGCGGCGACAAAACTCCCTCAAACTTATATCCCTTTTAATCCTAAGGGATTTAACGAATTCGCCAAACATGCCTCCCTCCTTTTCTTTCCCTTTTCTTTCCCTTTTCTTTCCCTTTTACCACCATTGGCCTAAATTGATTTTCCTTTGTCCTCCTTTAGCTTTTAGGGATAGATTGAACTACAATAAACCGTGGTATAAACCCTACCACGTGGTAAATATATTACCACACCTGGAATATGTCAAGCGCTTTTTGATAAGATATTAAAAATTTAAAGAAATAAGGGTAATCTGATGTGTGTTATGTGGTTAAGAAGTGGGCTGGTCTTGAAGAAACGACTGGACCAGTTCCTGATACCGCTTCGAAGGATTCATCCCCCGAATCTCGCAGTTGATGACAGTATCAGCAGTCACTCCAATAATTTCTGCCAATTCTTTAATCTGAAGACCCGCATCCATCCTAGTCTTTCTTATCCTATCGCCTAAACTCTTTATTTCCACTGGGTAATCATCTATAAAGATTTCTCTTGGAATTTCAACAGCTAAGTGGTATATCTTATCAGATGAGAATGTATCCGAAAAGTTGTCGTTCTGTACCGCACGGCTGCCCGTGCGGTTTTTTAGGGGACCCCAAGCGGGAGTGCACCTGCTCAACCTTACAGATCCAGCGGTATCGGGCCAAGATATCCGGACCCCTGTTAGACCGGATCGATC
>CAZACO010000496.1:0-3785 GCA_964483185.1 uncultured Desulfobacteraceae bacterium | reverse complement strand
AGCTTCACCCACGACGCCTAAGATCTGCGGCATCCTCGACTTTTGCAACGTTGGGATAAATAATCGGATTCATCATCTGGAGAAACCCGTCGACTCGACATTTATTTCTGGTGAACGTAATGGAGTTGAAAGAAAGAATTTACTGTGGAGACCTGACACCTTCACATTCAGGCGATGTTGTGCTGCTCATGGGTTGGGTGGACGCTATTCGTGACCACGGGAATCTCTTGTTTATTCATCTTCGGGACATTCGAGGTATCGTACAGGTAGTCTTCGACCCGCGGTCTGGTGGAGGCTGTTATGAGAAGGCCTCTCTTTTGAAGGAAGAATACGTGATAGAGGTCAGGGGGAAAGTAGCACTCCGGGTAAAGGGTCGTGAAAACCCGAACCTGGAGACCGGCGATATAGAGGTCTTGGCCACGCATATGACCATACTATCCGAATCAAGATCTCTCCCTTTTCAGATCTCCGAAAAGGCCATGATTTTCGGGGAGAAGCTTCAGGCAAGTCCTGAAAAGGTGGATGAGGAATTGCGACTCAAATACAGATATCTGGATTTGCGCCGCCCATCCATGCAAGAGCACTTTGTCAAGAGATATCAAATTATTAAATCCATGAGGGAATATCTTGACCAGCTCGGTTTTATAGAGATTGAAACGCCCTTTTTGACCAAGAGCACACCGGAGGGTGCCAGGGATTATCTGGTGCCAAGCCGGGTGCATCGGGGTCGATTCTATGCCCTTCCGCAGTCGCCTCAACTCTTCAAACAGCTGCTTATGATGAGTGGAATGGACCGCTATTTCCAGATAGCCCGATGTTTTCGGGATGAGGACCTGCGTCCCAACCGGCAGCCCGAATTTACCCAGCTTGATTTGGAAGCATCTTTTATCGATGAGGAGTTCATATATGAAATCATTGAGGAACTGACGGTCAGAATGTTTGCCATTGGGGGGATCACCCTGAGAAAGCCGTTTCCTCGAATGACATATGCTGAAGCCATGGAACGTTACGGTACGGACCGGCCTGACCTCCGATTTGATATGGCCTTTGAAGATCTCACGGATATTCTTCAGGATAGCGGTTATTCAGTGTTCAAAAAGATCATTGCCGGGGGCGGAATTGTCAAAGGATTTTGCGTCAAAGGTCAGGCTGAAGCGCTCAGCAAAAACGTACTCCAGAACGAATATGCATTGAGAATTGTGCCCCAATTCGGGGCCCGGGGCCTGACCTGGATGAAAATTTTAGATGGTCAACTCCAATCAAATATTGTCCAGTTTTTCAGTCCAAAAGAACAAGACGATCTTATCAAGCGATTTGGTGCTGAAAACGGGGACGTCCTCATGATGATAGCCGACAACTCCCGCGAGTTGGTTAACAACGTGCTTTGCAGTCTCAGGCTTCACGTCGCCGAAAGGTTAGGATTGATTCCCCCGGAAAGTTACTCTCCCCTATGGGTTACGGCCTTTCCCCTTTTTGAACTAAAGGACGGGCAATTGCGCTCACAGCACCACCCGTTCACCTTGCCCGACAGAACCGATTTTGATCCGGCAGACATTGAAGACCTGCTTAGTCTCAACTCCAGGGCCTATGACATCGTCATTAACGGGGAAGAAGTGGGAGGCGGAAGTATCCGCATACACAGGATGGACATCCAGGAGCGTATTTTCAGAGCCCTTGGCCTGAGTCGTCAGGAAACTGAAGCAAAGTTTGGTTTTTTCTTGAGGGCGTTAGAGTATGGTGCCCCGCCTCATGCGGGACTTGCTCTGGGAATTGACAGGATCAGCGCCATGATTTTGAATACATCATCCATTCGAGATGTCATCGCATTTCCCAAAAACAGAAACGCCCTCTGCCCCCTCACAATGGCACCCTCTCTCGCGGACGAAAAACAACTGGATGAACTGGGGCTGTATACTGTTTCGGATGCGGAATCCTCCGGCCATGGAACCGGTGAAATCGACCGTGGAGACGCTGCCGGGCGCGATGATAGTAAGGTATCTGAAAGGATTTCAGAAGAACAGGTCCTTCATGTGGCAAAACTTGCACGATTAACACTTTCGCAGTCTGAGGTTGATTCATACAGGAGAGACCTGAACGCTATTCTGAAATACGTTGATACGCTGGGGAAACTTAACACGGATCATGTAAGGCCGATGAGTCACGTCCTGGAGATAAAAAATGTCTGGCGTGATGACACGTCTGCGGGCAAAAAGGAGACAGAACCCTTGCTTTCAAATGCCCCCATGAGGGAAAAGGACTATTTCAAGGTCCCTAAGATACTGGAAGGTTGAGACATGGAATTGTGCGATCAAAACGCCTGGGAACTGGCAGAAATGCTCAAGAAAGGCGAGGTCAGCTCCAGGGAGATAACAGAGTCCGTGTTCAAAAGGATCGATGAAAAGGAAGAAGAACTGAACGCCTTTATCACCCTAACGCGTGAAACAGCAGTGAGACAGGCAGACAAAGCGGACGAGAGGTTTCGAAAGGGAGAAAATGTTTCACCGCTTAACGGCATTCCGATCGCATTCAAAGACAATTTATGTACCCTCGGCATAAGAACCACCTGCGGATCCCATATGCTGAACAACCATATCCCTACTTACACGGCCACATCAGTGGAAAAAATCATGACAAGCGGCGGTGTGTTGGTAGGCAAAACGAATCTGGATGAATTCGCCATGGGTTCATCCACAGAACACAGTCTCTTCGGTCCCACGCGAAACCCGGTCGACACCGATTGTGTGCCAGGGGGGTCCAGCGGTGGTTCTGCGACGGCGGTTGCTTCGGGAGAATGCATCCTTGCCCTGGGCACGGATACGGGGGGCTCTATACGGCAACCTTGCGCCTTTTGCGGTGTCGCAGGAATAAAACCGACTTACGGCAGGGTTTCCAGGTACGGATTGATTTCCTATGCATCCTCTTTGGATCAAATCGGAGCCATCGGCCGGAGCGTAAAAGATACGGCCATGTTGCTCAACATCATATGTGGACACGACAGACTGGATACGACGTCTGCTGACGTTGAGAGACCGGATTTTCTTACCTCTCTGGACAAAGACCTCAAAGGGATCAGGATAGGGCTGCCCAAAGAGTATTTTATAGAAGGATTGGATCCTCAGATTAAGGATCTGATCATGAAGGCCGTCAGCCTGTTGGAGAAAAATGGGGCAGATGTAGTGGACATATCTCTTCCCCACACCGAGTATGCTGTCAGCACCTATTATCTGATAGCCACGGCCGAGGCAAGCAGCAATCTTGCCCGATATGATGGCGTGAAATATGGTTTCAGGTCAAAAAAGGATGTTCCAGACTCTGTGAAAATGTATGAGGCCACAAGGAGTGAAGGCTTCGGTAAGGAAGTCAAGCGAAGAATCATGCTCGGTACATATGTCCTTTCTGCCGGGTATTATGATGCCTATTATTTGAAAGCTCAAAAGGCAAGGACCCTCATCAAGGAAGATTTTGACAGGGCCTTTGAAAATGTGGATTGCATCATCACTCCGGTTTCACCCTGCCTCCCCTTTAAGCTGGGTGAAAAGATGAGTGATGCCCTGCAGATGTACCTGGTGGATATATACACCGTATCACTGAACCTGTCAGGACTGCCCGGCATGAGCATACCTTGCGGAATGGCGGATGGATTGCCGGTGGGTCTTCAGATTATCGGTAATGCGTTTGATGAGGAAACCGTGCTGCAGGTCGGGAACGCCTATGAGCAGATACGAGGTTAAGGGCTCGCGCAAAAATAAATTCATCCCGCTGAAGCGGGACATCCCATCTTCAGG
>CAZACO010000495.1:1188-3788 GCA_964483185.1 uncultured Desulfobacteraceae bacterium | reverse complement strand
TTCCTCACGGCTCTTTGCCCACGGGAACGCCTCGCCCCAAGTACCTAAAGGCTATGTACCCCGTGCAGTTATCCATAAGGGCTATCTCAGCCCATTCCCCGGACCTGCTAACGATCTCTGCCTCAGCACCTCTTCCTAAGTAGGCAATGACCGGGGAGGCCGTATCCATTGAAAGATGAACCGTCACCATCCCTTTGAAAAGCGCCTCGCTGTCTGGAATCTGTTTCAGCTTCAACGTTTCTCGAACATTGTTGAGTAATTCCTTTTCGGAAGAGTACTCCCGCATCGTGTCGGACCGCTTGAATGTGCATATGACCTTCGTCAGGTTAGGGGTAATGGTTTCCAGTAAAAGGCTGACAGAGGTGCCTTGCCAGACAGCATGAATCAGGCCCTTTTGATTAAACCGCTCAACCCGTTCGATGTCAAAGCCCATGTGATCGAGGTTGTAGACAGTTGATTCAAGCACCCGATTCAGCGGATATGAGAGACTTTCTTCTTTGCCGACCAGATAGGTTTTGATCTCGGAGACGGTGACAGGGACAGCGGCAAAAAACGCGCAGCCAGTGGCAAATAAAACCGCAAAAGCATAGACGGCAGCAATAAATAGCTTGAACCCGAGTTGGCAAATGGGTGGAATGTAAAGGCCGGCTCCTGAGGTCATTTGGCAGGCCCTCAGCCTTCCAACACCAGGATATAGAGGCTGTCCTCTTTCACAAGATTGGCCACCTTGAACCCGTAAGGGCCAAACAGGCTCCCTGCCGTAACTTCGTCTTCAGGAAAATCGTCTAAGGGAAAGGGCACCTTTTCTTGAAGGAAATCAATAAACGAACTCCCCATCGGATGGCTTATAACGACACGACACCCCGCTCTCGTTATTCGCCTGATGTTGTTGAAACTCCGATGTTTATCCGCGATATTCGAATAACAGGCATTGATAAAGACAACGTCGATGCTGCTATCCGGTAAATCCAGGTCCCGGATGTCTCCATGCAGGGTCCTGACAGCAGGATGCCGCCCTTTTACAGATACCAGCATTTCTTGAGACAGATCATTGGCATAGACCAGAGCAGGCTCATATCTCAGGATGAGAGGAATAAGGATCCCCGTACCGGTCCCTATGTCAAGGACCACATCTGATACAGATATGCTGGCAGAACTGACGATTTTTTCAAGACGCTCAGGCACGCCATCTGGAAGCGGAGGGTCGAAGAGATGCATGTATTTCGTGAAGTATTCGGATTGAAGCTGGTCAATTCGTTTGACGTCTTTTTCTGTAAGTTCCTTGAATTTCATAGGTCCTCTGCTCACTGTCAAATGAGATATCGGGATTAAACCTCCCCGTAGCCTTGAGTGTCATAATACCAGATCAAAGGCTGAAATTGCAAGGAAGAGTATAAACGGGTATTTTCGTTGACTTTTAAAAGGAGTCTGTGTAACCAGCAGGTACGTCATCCTGTCAGAAAAAATAGGACTTTAAAGAAATGACCCGTCGACACCTCATAGAAAGGCTTCTTAGATGGGGCAAAATGGTCCTTATGCTGGGCCTCTTCCCTTGGTGTCGGATTTTCAGCCCAGTGAGGGCAAGGGGAAGCGAGGGCCAGGCCGGGCCCCCGTTTAAAGATCTCAGTCTCAGAGAAATTGCCCAAAGGAAGATGCATCATGGAAACGATCGGTTTATCAATCCTTTTGGGGAGGCTGGCCACAAAAACCTCTGGCAGATACTCCAATGGAAGCTGTTCAGCGAAAATCGCTTCAGGGATGATTATGAGCAGGAGCGGGTGGTCCCGGTGTCCATTGACTGGGAAGCGGTAAGGCAGGACAATCGGCTTTCCATCACATTTGTCAAGCATGCCGGGCTCATGATAAAGGATCTGAACCGAACCATCCTGGTGGACCCCATGTTTTTCGATCTCTCCTGGTTCATCAAGGATTTCACACCGATCGTTTCTGACATGAACCAGATGCCCCGGCCGGATCATGTCCTGATCACCCACGGTCATTACGACCATTTGGACACGCCTTCCTTGGCCTCCCTTGACAGGGACACCCACCTGATCAGCCCGCTGGGTTATGAGGATGTTTTTGACGACCTGCAGATGAAGCGACGGACCCCGTTAGACTGGTTTGATTCCTTTGAAGACGGGGAGCGGAAGATCACCCTCCTTCCCTGCAATCACTGGACCATGCGCAACCCCCTGATCGGGCCCAACAGGTCCCTGTGGGGGTCTTTTCTGATCGAGACGGCCAGCGGACCCACCCTCTACATCTCCGGCGATACGGCCTATTTCGACGGGTTTGCCGAGATCGGAGAGGCCTTCTCCATCGACCTGGCAGTTTTCAGCCTCGGGGCCTATGAACCCCGCTGGTTCATGGCCCCGAGTCACATGAACCCACGGGAAACCGTACAGGCCTTTCAGGAACTCCGGGCCCGGCAGATTCTCATCGTTCATTGGGGGACCTTCCGTCTGGGGGACGAACCGGTCTATCTTCCGCCGGTGGAGCTGAGCCGAGAACTGGACCGGTCAGGCCTTTCAGATCGTCTGGTGCACCTGGACCATGGGCAGACCCATCATTGGGAGTGAGACTGGATACTGGATACT
>CAZACO010000495.1:0-1088 GCA_964483185.1 uncultured Desulfobacteraceae bacterium | reverse complement strand
AAACGGGTCGGGCATGTCCCGGTTCAGCTCCACGAATACGGCCTTAAGGATATTCAGCCGCTGGTCCAGGGCCACGATCTGTCCTTCTTCTGAAGGATCGCTGTCTGCAGGGACCGGGGGGACCCCGATGAGCAGATACCAGACCAGATTGTCAAGGTCCGGCAGGAACCCTCCCTTTGTAAAATCGACCGATTCTCTGAAATCGCGGTAGGCCTGCACATACCTGGCGTCCTGTTTGACCGTTTTTTCCAAAATATACCCCATATACCACTTCCCGGTAAGCCACAAGAGCGCAACAACCGGGGTGGACAGATTATCGTTTATCCCGGTTGTTTTTATTGTATCGGTCAGGCAGGCGGGCCAGGGATTTTGCATCGGGATACCGGCCCATCTCTGCTTCACATTTTCGAATCCGCTCCCCCAAGGGCGGGTGGGTCGAAAACCAGGAGCCCTGTTTTTGTGACCGTGCCTCGATTTTTTTCAGATCTCTGAGGACCTCAATGATACCCTCGGGGTCATAGCCGGTCCGGTAGGCCGTTACCATGGCACTCTTGTCGGCCTCGAATTCCATGTTCTGGTCCAGCCCCTTGTCGAAGAGGGTGTCCTGCAGGCTCCCGATCATATCTTCAAATTCCTTCCCCTTCTTCCCCTCCATGGTGGCCGATGTTATCTTTCCGACACCCTGAAAGAACTGGGCCCGCTGTATGGATTGAAGGGCGTGTTTGTGCGCCACATGGGCCACTTCGTGGGCCAGAATGCCTGCTAACTGGGCCTCGTCCCGGATCGTCTTCAAGAGGCCTGAACTTATGAAAATGATCCCTCCCGGGCAACTAAAGGCGTTCTGGAGGGGACTGTCCACCACCACGAAGTTGTAGGGAATCCCCGGTCGGAGGGAATTCCGGGCCACGGCGTTGCCTACCAGGTTCACGTAGTTCTGTAAGTCAGGATTATTCACCGGCATCCCGTAACGCCTGAACCCCTCTAACGCGAGGCTCTCACCGATGGTTCGTTCGGAGTTATAGTCAATTTCCGAAGTCGAACCGAGGATGGAGACAGCACCCTGAAGGATCTGGCTTTCTTTTGATTTG
>CAZACO010000494.1:0-3788 GCA_964483185.1 uncultured Desulfobacteraceae bacterium | reverse complement strand
AAGAACACAAAGAGACGGGCATTTTTTTGGCGGTTTAAAGAAAAAACCCTTTGTGCGCTTTGTGTCTCTGTGTGATAAATTTTTGGTTGCGGCTATCCGCGTTAGTTCATCTTAGGCATTTCTTTTCACCAATTTTCAATTCTCAATATTCAATTCCAGAGGTTAGGGCGCCGATCCTCCTATTTCAACTGCCAGTGCTAACGCCGGCGGAGGCGCAGGTCGTATTTTTTCATTTTTTTGTATAGCACGGACCGGTGTATATCAAGCAAATCGGCCGCTTGAGACTTGTTATAATTCGTGGACTCAAGGGCATAGCGTATAGCCTCCTTTTCCGCCATGCCCTGGACAGACTTGAGAGTACCACGATCCGATCCATTAGACCTGTTAGAGTTGCGGTAAAGGTGAAAAGGAAGATCGCAAGGGTAAATGGCATCACGTTCCAAATAAGATGCGACCCTTTCAAGTACATTCGAAAGTTCTCGGACATTGCCGGGCCAGTCATAGTTTTTCAGGAGCTCTTCAGACTTTGAATCGATGTGTATGCCCGACAGACCCGAATCGTGGGTTATCTTTTTCAAAAGATGATGTGCCAAGGGAATAATATCTTCCCTCCGTTTCCTGAGAGGTGGGATATGCAAAGGAATCACATTCAGACGATAAAAAAGGTCTTTTCGAAATCGACCCCCATTCAGCATATCCTCAAGGTCTTGATTGGTGGCCGCAAGCAAACGGAAATCCGCCCTGATCAAAGAGGTGCCACCCACCCGTTCGAACTCTTTTTCCTCCAACACGCGAAGCAGTTTGGGCTGCATTTCAAGGGGGAGATCTCCAATCTCGTCAAGGAACACCGAGCCATGCCGGGCCAGCTCAAATTTACCCGGTTTTCCATCAGATCTGGCGCCCGTGAAGGCGCCCTTTTCATAACCGAAAAGTTCCGATTCGATGAGGTCCCTGGGAATGGCAGAGCAGTTAATCCTTACAAACGGAAAAGGTCTTCGAGAACTTGCGTGATGAATGGCCTGGGCAAACAGTTCTTTCCCGGTCCCTGACTCTCCCGTGATGACAACCGGCAGATGGGTAGCAGCGGCCTTAACCGCATGTTCCTTCAAACCATTGATGGCCTTACTGACGCCCACAATACTGTCTATGGTGTAACGTGTGGAGCGCAGAGAGATAAGCTCATTTTCATAGAGGGTCAGTTTCGACTCTAAGAAAGAAACCTTTTCGGCAAGCCTGCTGGCAGTGCTTGCGCTGTCAAAAAGGACGAGACCCAAGACCGCTATGACCTTTCCGTTCTCTTTGATCGGCACCCGATGCACAAGAAAACCGGTGTCCTTGAACCGGTGCGGATAATTGACTTCTGCCTTCCCTGTCCGTGCCACAATGTGCAGACGGCTGTTGACCCCCAATTCGGTGGCGTGCCTCCCGATAGAGTCCTCAGAATTGATGCTTAGAAATCTGGCGTACGTGTCATTCATGTAGATGATGTAACCCCTATCATCTGAGACGATCACCCCGATCTGCATATTGTCCACCAGTTTTTTGAATAACTCGGGTGTCTGGGTCAGCGGGATTTTGGAATCCCCAGGGTCTTGCTTGTGGGTCATGTGTCCCTCCATCTCAATGTCGCTACATGTCTCTTTTTTGAGACAGAATAGGGTCTTTTACATCTCCGTCTCCTTCTTATCAAGAGAAATATGGTTTCTTAGGATTAACTACCTGAAACTCCAATCAAAAGATCTCCTGCCCGCGAAATGCCCAAGCAGAAAGCACCCGGCTAATGGGAAAAAATGGTCCGGCACAATAATCGCATGTATTCTGTCAGACGGTGCAATTTAACCGTTTTGATTTTAACGTCACCACGTTCTGTCTTTCAGGTGGCCCACACCGTCTGACCCTGCCAGTGATACAAGGAGGCTTCCATGAATATTGGCACACTTTTTTCCAGACATGCCCGATATCGACCCAGCCATCTCGCTGTTGTCTTTGAGGACAAACGCCTCACTTATTCAGAGTTAAACATGGAAATAAATAGATTAGGCAACGCCCTGCTGGCGCTTGGCATCAGCAAAGGGGATAAAGTGGCAACAATCCTGCCAAACTGCCTCGAACTCCTTGAAATCTACTGGGCTGTAGCCAAAATCGGAGCTGTTGTGGTTCCCTTCAGCACACTTCTCCGAGGCAAAGCGATGGCCACGCTGCTGAGGGACTCTGATACAAGGATGGTCATTACGAATTCGAGCTTTGTGCAGGTCCTGGATACCATCAAACCGGAACTCCCTGCAGTAGCACATGATCGCTATATCCTCACCGATAGCGCGACGATTGACGGATACAGAGGTTACCATGGGTTGAAGGCGGCCGCTGGTGACCATGAACCAAAGGGGATCGAGGTCACGGGCGAAGATCCTTTTAACATCATGTACAGCAGCGGCACCACAGGCATGCCTAAAGGGATCCTCCACACCCATGCCATTCGCCTGGCATATGGAACCTCATTCGCTGCGGCCTATCGGATGACGCCTGAGAGCATCACCATGCATGCCGGCGCCATTGTTTTCAACGGCGCGTTCGTTGATATGATGCCCACCTTTTTCTCCGGGGCCACATATATCCTCCTGCCCCAATTTGACCTGGAGAGCTACATCGAGACGATTGAAAGGGAAAAGGTGACCCATGTGATGGTGGTACCATCACAGATTATCGCTATGCTCAACGCGCCCAACTTCTCACCCGATCTCCTGCAATCCTTAGAAATGATTCTTTCCTTGGGGGCCCCGTTACACAGAAAGCATAAAGAGCAACTTAACAGACAACTGCCGGGTAGATTCTACGAGCTTTACGGACTGACGGAGGGTTTCGTCACGATCCTCGACAAATACGACTATGAGGCGAAGCCCGATTCGGTAGGGGTCCCCCCTCCGTTGTTCGAGATGAAAATCTTGAATGAAAAGGGCGAGGAGGCAGGCCCTGGCGAAGTGGGTGAGATCTGTGGAAAAGGGCCTATCCTGATGCCAGGGTACTACAAGCGTCCAGATCTTACCGAACAGACGATCGTCGACGGCTGGCTTCATTCCGGCGATCTGGGTTATGTTGATGAAGATGGTTTCCTTTATCTGGTGGACCGCAAGAAAGATATGATTATCTCGGGCGGGGTCAATGTCTACCCTCGGGATATTGAAGAGATCGTTGTTCAGCATCCTGCAGTAAGAGAGGCTGCGGTGTTTGGTGTTCCTCACGAAAAATGGGGGGAGACCCCCATGGCCGCGGTAACCCTTCACGAAATCGACGCTGTTTCGGAACAGGAACTTCGGACCTGGATCAATGAGCGCGTAGAGGCCAAATTTCAGCGCGTCTCCGAGGTGGTCATCATGGAAGATTTTCCCAGAAATGTGGCCGGAAAAATCCTTAAAAGGGAGATCCGAAAAACCTATTGGGAGGGGTTGGAGGAAAAAATGTAAGGAGTGAGACCGGGAACTCAATGGATTTCTGGAGGATCATCCAGTGTTTTGTTGAGTGGCTGGAAGGTAATTCCATTAGGCCCTTATTCCTTGGACTTCTGTCACAGAAAACAAGAAAATCTCTTCGTGGCTCTGTATGATAAATCCTTCTTGACTCACACGAAGCCACCAAGAACACAAAGAGACGGGCATTTTTTTGGCGGTTTAAAGAAAAAACCCTTTGTGCGCTTTGTGTCTCTGTGTGATAAATTTTTGGTTGCGGCTATCCGCGTTAGGCACTCCCAACTTCAAACTCCAGGCAGAAGAACCCTTTCCTTTTTCCGCTGC
>CAZACO010000493.1:0-3789 GCA_964483185.1 uncultured Desulfobacteraceae bacterium | reverse complement strand
ACGGAGTTTTTTATCAGATTGCAACAGGAGGCTGAGATGACTGAGCAAAAAGGTCACGAAGATCTGCAGACTGTACTGAAGAGGTGGTCAGAAGGGGTGGAGAAGAAACTGAGCAAGCGGCCGGAGAGGAAGGCTGAGTTTGTCAACACTTCAGGCATCCCGGTCAAGAGACTCTATACGCCCCTTGATGGTGCAGATGCGAGCTATCTGTCAGAGGCGGGTCTCCCCGGTGAATACCCGTTTACCAGGGGGGTTCAGCCCACCATGTACAGGGGACGCTACTGGACCATGAGGCAGTATGCCGGGTTTGCCACGGCAGAGGAATCCAACAGGCGGTATCGATTTTTGCTGGATCAGGGGCAGACGGGATTATCCGTTGCGTTCGACCTTCCCACCCAGATAGGCTATGATTCGGACAATGAAATGGCCATCGGAGAAGTAGGAAAAGTCGGCGTGGCAATAGACTCGTTGGCGGATATGGAGACCCTTTTCAATCAGATACCCCTTGATCAGGTCAGCACTTCCATGACCATCAATGCGCCTGCGGCCGTTTTGTTGGCCATGTACATCGCCGTGGCAGAAAAACAGGGCGTCTCAGCCGACAAACTGAGGGGCACCATACAGAACGACATCCTGAAGGAATATTCATCCCGGGGCACCTATATCTATCCGCCCAAACCTTCCATGCGAATCATCACGGACATATTCTCCTACTGCGCTGAACATGTCCCCATGTGGAACACGATCAGCATCAGCGGGTATCATATCAGGGAAGCGGGTTCCACGGCCGTGCAGGAGGTGGCCTTCACATTGGCGAACGGGATTGCATATGTCCAGGCAGCGCTTGAAGCCGGTCTGGATGTGGATACATTCGGGCCCAGGCTTTCCTTTTTCTTTAACGCCCATGTGGATTTCCTTGAAGAGATCGCCAAATACAGGGCAGCGCGGCGTTTGTGGGCTGAAATAATGAAGGAGAGATTTAAAGCCAAAAATCCCAAGTCCATGATGATCCGCTTTCACACCCAGACAGCCGGGTGCACGCTCACGGCCCAGCAGCCCAAAAATAATATCGTGCGTGTCGCGTTTCAGGCCTTGTCAGCGGTTCTGGGAGGCACCCAGTCCCTGCATACCAATTCCATGGACGAGGCATTATGCCTTCCTTCCGAAGAGGCCGTGCAGATTGCCCTTCGGAGCCAGCAACTGATCGCCTACGAAACAGGCGTGGCCGATACGGTCGATCCCTTGGGCGGATCCTACTATCTGGAAACCCTGACCCGTGAGATCTATGAGCGGGCCGCTGCCTATATCCAGAAGATTGATGAATTGGGGGGGGCTGCCGAGGCCATTGAGAAGGGCTTTGTGCAGCGGGAGATCCAGGACAGCGCCTACAGATACCAGAGGGAGATCGAAAAGGGGGAAAGGATCGTGGTAGGACTGAATCGATTCCAGGTGGAGGAGGCGAGGCCGACCAATCTCCTGAGGGTAGATCCGGCCGTCCGCACATCACAGGTCGAGAGGCTGAAGAAGCTTCGATCCGAAAGGGATGATGCCGCGGTGGAAACGCGCCTGGCCGACCTGAAAAAGTGCGCCGAAGGGGACCGGAATCTGATCCCTTTCATGTTAGATGCCGTCAAGGCCTATGCGACCCTTGGCGAGATCTGTGACGTATTAAGGGGGGTTTTCGGTGAATATCAGCAGATCAACACCCTGGGATAACTGAATTGATGATTGACGATTGACGAATGATCAATGACTGATTAGGAAGCGGGAGAGATCGGATATGACAAAAGATAAGAAAATAAGGGTATTGGCAGCAAAGCCCGGACTTGACGGGCATGACAGGGGGGTCAAGGTGGTGGCTTCGGCCCTGATGGACGCCGGGATGGAGGTGGTTTACACCGGCCTGAGGCAGACGCCCTCACAGATTGTAGAATCTGCCATTCAGGAGGACGTGGATGTCATCGCCATGAGCATCCTTTCCGGGGCCCATGATTATCTGTTTCCAAAGGTCATGGAGCTCTTGGGGGAGAAGGGCGTAACGGACATGCTGGTCATTGGCGGCGGGATTATCCCTGATGCTGACATTCCCGTCTTGAAAGCCACGGGCATTGCAGAGATATTCGGCCCGGGAACGACCACCACACAGATCATCGATTATATAAGAGACAACGTGAAAACCCGACGCTGAAATCAGCCCTGGCCCCCGATGACGCCGGTTCATCAGGGGCCTCAAGTCCTATTGCCCTGAGACTACTGAAAAATGTTTCCCTCTGTCAGCGGAATTCAAGATCAAAGGGTATGCAAAGCGGAGATCGGGCCAAAGAGGGCGTTTTTCAGCGGTCTCATTCGTTTTTCCATTCAGGTTTCCGCTTTTCTAAAAAGGCCTTTAACCCTTCCTGGGCATCTGCGGTCTTCATGAGTTCGTCTAAATAGATATCTTCAATGATCTTGAGGGATGGTTCGAGGTCGTCCATGAGTCCGGCCATGATCGCCTTTTTGGTCTTTCTCAAAACCTCTGCGCTCAGCTTGAGATAGGGCTTCAGGAATTCGCTGGTAGCAGATTCCAATTCCTCTTTGGCCACTACCTTATTCACCAGTCCCATATTCAGGGCCTCTTCAGCCGATATGATTCTCCCCGACAGGATCAGGTCCATGGCCGCCTTTCTTCCTATAATCCGGGGCATGATCTGTGCCGCAATGGGCGGGAATACCCCCACCTGGATCTCCGGTTGAGCGTATTTGGCGTCCTCAGAAGAAATGACGAGGTCGCAGAAGACTGCCAGTTCACATCCACCACCTAAACAGGACCCATAGACCGATGCCACGGTAGGGACCCCCAGCCGGTCCATCCGTCGGAACATCCCGTGAAACACCCCAATCATTTTGGGGGCCAGGTCGCCCATATGCTCTCCCACATCCACACCGGCAGAGAAACACTTCCCCTTGGCATTGAAGAGGACGGCCTTGAGGTCTTTTTTCCCTCGCCAGGCCTCCAGCTCTTGGTTGATCTCTTCCATCATTGCAATATTCAGGACATTAACCGGGGGTCTGTTCAGGGTAATGGTCCCCAGGCCATCCTGGAAACCGGCCTCAATATGTTCATAAGCCATAATGGTTTCGCTCCTTTCCTTCCTAAAAAAATGGCAGGCGGGCCTGTATCACCGCCCTGCCTGCCACATGGGTTCATATCTTTGCGATGAAGCGATTATTCCTGGGGTTTTCCAAGCACTTCCGCAAACATGTCCATATCCCATCCCTTGGATTCTGCGATGTTCTGGCGGAATTTGATAAAGTCGATGGTATCCTTGCCGGTAATCTTCTTGGTGTTAAAGGCCCCGAAGCCCAGGAAGGCCTCTCCGCCCATGTTGGCTGCCAGCCAGTGTCTGTGGGCATTCTTCATGGTATCCCAGAAGAATTTCTTCTTCTGGCGAATGCTGTCGATGGATTCGATGAGACACCCGGGGAAGAGGTTGGCGAAGGTCCATGCGATCTTGTCCACCTCTTTGTCCAACAGCTCGAAGTCGGCGTTGGGCTGGTGCTCCTTGACAAAGGTACGGGCCTCCTTGGCCTCATCTCCCCGCTTGTACTCGCCATAGACAATCTCCCCATCATCTACATACCTGTCGGTGATGATCATCGGATTCCTGACCCATTTGCCATCCACCTTCAGAACCGGCACACATTTGCTGATGAGGTTTTTCATCTTCATCTTGTAGGCAGACCACATCTCGCACGAGACGCAGTTCCACATGGCGTCTTCAATGCTGAGATACCAGGGAAGGAAGTCCG
>CAZACO010000492.1:0-3790 GCA_964483185.1 uncultured Desulfobacteraceae bacterium | reverse complement strand
GGAAATCATCTCCGGCACGATGAAATTGTTAAAAATAGCGATATGTATACTCTGTATTATAGCCTTTTTGAGTTCAGCATCGGAAAGTTCAGGTAAACTGGTAACTAAAAAGGACCTGGTAGATGTTTTGCCTGCTGCCAATACCTTTATAATACAAACAGAGCCCTTTGCACACTATCTTGGATACACTACTGAAGGCCGACTCTTTGTTGGGGTGGTCTTTTTGACAACGGAGGTTGTGCCTGATGAGAGCTGGGGCTACCGGGACCAGATAGCAACCCTGGTTGGGGTAGATAGACAAGGGAGGATTACCGGCGTTAAGGTGCTGAGCGAATTTGAGAGTCCAAGATATACAAAAGGGCTTCTCAGCGACGGAAGCTGGTTTCTGGAACAATTCAAAAAAAAGGATGCAGGCGATGGTTTTGTACTTGAATATGACATAGATGCTATAACAGGTGCTACGATAACATCGAGCGCCATTACCCATTCAATAAAGGCGGGTCTGCAACTGGTTACAGAAGACGTGTTATACCAGCAAGTAGATAAAGACAGCCTTGTCAGCCACCCATTCTTTCAATACCTGCTCTGGCAGATTGATTTAGTATTCTTATGGATCACGCTTGGTTTAGCATTTTTTTCATTTTTTAGAAAAAATGCATTCTTACGCTATGTTACATTGGGCATGGCCTTTGCCTATCTGGGTATTTTCAAGGGAGGCGGTTTCTCCCTGATTGATGTTTTCAGGCTTCTATCTTTTCACCATCCGGTCTTCTTGACTAACTTGTATTGGTACAGTCTTGTTGTTATCGCCATAGGTTTGACGGTGATAGCCGGAAGATTTTTTTGCGGGTGGCTTTGTCCGTTCGGGGCTTTTCTCGAAGTCCTGTTCCGTCTTGTGCCGATAGAATGGACTATTGAAGGAAATACTGACAGGTTTTTGAAAATGGTCAAATACGTCAATCTAGTAATTTTACTTATGATTGCCTTCTTTTTTGCAAACAAAGTCCTTGCAATCTATTTAGTCGGGATTATAGAACCATTCGCCACATTTTTTCATTTGGATGGCGATTTAATATCGTGGATGTGGCTTATATTAATGCTGATTATGTCTGCTACCATATCGAGGTTTTATTGCAGATATTTCTGTCCATTGGGCGCATTTTTTGCGGTGCTGAGTGGGGTTTGTTCTTTCTTAAAGTTGAGGCAGTTAGACGTTCGTTTGCCACGGGAGGGATGTAAAGGTTGCAGGTTGGCTCAAAAAAAATGTCAAATGGGTGCTATCAGTTATCATGAGGAACTTAACAGGGCAAGTATAGATGACAATGAATGTCTTCTGTGTAATACCTGTTCGGCAAGTTGCCCGGTAGCATGCGAAAGATTGCATTCTGTGCGGTCAAGAGATTTCCAGCCACGGTCAGGTGTGAAAACCTCACCCCTAGACCCGGAACTTTTGGACTCGTGAACGGCTACCGGAAATCTCAATCGCAGGGCTGGTTGCCGTTGCCTTAACCGTGTAGATAGAATAATTGTGACAAGGCCGAGGTGATAAAATGAGATATTTCATGGAAAAAAAGTGGTTAATCGCTGTAACAATCATATCACTGATCCTAAATGTGATAGCAGCGTTTCTTCTTTATCAAGATTCAAACACAACACTCGATGACCACGAAACGAATCTGACGAAGCAGCCCCCTTTCAATTATGAGACCTTCAAGGTTCAGTGGGGTAAGGCATGGCTTGGCCTGGAGGTTAGTGATGTTACCCCGGAGATGGCTGCAAGGGCGAATCTTGACAGAGTCGAAGGCGCATACGTAAACAGTGTTGCAGCGGGTTCTCCCGCTCAGAAGGCAGACATTAAGCCGGGCGATATAATAGTTTCTTTTAACGGCAGAAAAATAAGAACCCCTCAACAGTTCCAAAACGACCTGGCAGGAAGCAAGGTAGGGAGTGAAGTTTATATGTGTGTCGCAAGAGATGATTACAAGTTTACGGCGTACGCAGTGCCTGAAGAAAGGCCGCAGGATCTCCCTGCTCTAACCAAAACGTATCCTTTTCTCGGCGTTACCGTGACGGACGTCATCTCTGACAGCAAGGAGGCGGAAAGGCTTGAAGAAGCGGGCAAGGCCGGCGGCGTTTTGGTGGTGAAGGTTATTCCTAACTCGCCGGCAGAAAAGGCGGGCCTGCTGAAAGGTGACGTAATCACGTCCTTTAATTCCCGCAAGACAAGAACTCTAAGGGAGTTCTTAACCGATCTTTCCGGTGCCCAGGCTGGTGAAAGGGTCCGAGTGTGCATTATGAGGGATGATTACCGCAAAACACTATATATTACTCTGTGGCCTAGTGTAATGAGGGACGTAATTGTAATGCTTCAGACGGAATGGGGGTCTTCCTCAAAACTGATAACGTAGGGCTTCGCTCCAATTGGAATAACGGATTTTTAAATTCTTATTCCTTTATCTCGCCATGGATCTCTTACTGAACGATTGCTTTCAGCTTCTTTTTTTGCTATGATTTCATAAACACGAATGATCTTCTATTATCTTGATCTTGTAAAAGATTGTTCATTCCTGAATTGAAAACTACTTGGTGCCTAATATTGCGTTTATGGATGGACACGAGTTTCCAGTCATCAATTCCTCGCCTTTGATGCGTGGAGGTATCCCCAGATATGTTGAGAAATGAGAATGCAAAGCTAGCACAAATGTATTGAGAGGAGGCTGGATATGGCTGTCATAAGAGAGGTTTCAGAAGACGGAAAGGTTTTAACCATCAGCGTCACCGGTCGTTTTGATATCACTTCGTATAAGGATTTTAGCGAGGCTTGCAAGGATAAGACGGATTCAATTTCAAAATGGGTTATTGATATGACCGAAGTCGAATACATAGACAGTTCCGCCCTGGGTATGTTGTTGATGCTGCGGGAGCGTTCAGGCGGAGATAGTGCAGCCATAGATATCGTTAATTGCAGTACCGCTGTCCAAAAAATACTCGAAACGGCCAATTTTAACAGATTATTCAATATGGAATAACAGAAAGGGGGTTCACAGGTCCAGAGTTCCTCAATATACACACGTCTTCCCCAATGTATTGAGCAGTTACAACAGAAGGCGTACGCATTCAACGCCACCGGGACAACCGGATACTGAGCGAGCCCTTAGGCCCGGAGGATGGGACTTTGTCGGACTTGATAAAGGTGATTTTTCAACATTCTGTCAGATATTTGACACAGCACATTATTACGAATCATTCCCTAACCCATACCTGCTCTGAATTGAAAAGGGGCTTCTGGCCCGGCGCCCATTAAAGACCTCGTAATTCAATCTCCCCAAATCCTGTTATCCCGTCCCCACCCGACGGTTTCTTAAACAATCCGTAATCGTAATAGATCAATACGTCGCGGTTATGAGCATGGCGAACCCTATTTTTCACCGCAGAGGCGCGGAGAACGCAAAGGGACTTGTGTTTTTGTTTTTCGCTGAGAGGCCGAAAAACAAAAAGAGCACCCCTCCAGAAACGCTGGACTTTTCCTTTGCCGTCTTCCCTGCCCCGTGAAATGCGAAGCCTATTTTTCCGGGGTCAACGGCAAAGGAAGAATCGGCTCACTCTGCGTAATTTACGTCTCTGCGGTGAGATCTCATTTTTTGTCAGCGCCCCTTTTTATTGAGCAGATACCCGTAATGGTTCAGCGGTATTCAATCGATAGGTTATTATTGCGTCTCAACATATGGAGCAAATTATTGACGCCGGGCTAAAAGGATACCAAAAACCCCAGTTTAGAAAGTTACCAGCT
>CAZACO010000491.1:1104-3792 GCA_964483185.1 uncultured Desulfobacteraceae bacterium | reverse complement strand
AAAGAGATCGACTTCAGTTGCAGTTGTCCGGACTGGGCCTATATGTGCAAACATGTCGCCGCAACGCTCTATGGCATCGGCGCCAGATTAGATGATGAACCGGACTTGTTCTTCAAGCTCAGGAATGTGGAGATGAAGGACCTGATAACCGAGGCGGTTCAGGACAAGACGCGTAAACTGATTCAAAAGGCTAAGAAAATGACCGGAAGGATTATCGCCGAAGCGGATGTGGCAGATGTGTTCGGCATTGATATAGAAGACCCCGCAGCGACCTACAAGAAAAAGAAGAAAGCCGCCGGAAAAACATCCAAAGCCAAAAATCGAGTGAAACGCGCGCCCAAAAAGCGCGAGGCCAGGTTCTCCAACGCCGGGGTAAAAACGAAACAAGCCTCAAAAAAGACTGCTCCCGTGAAAAAGGCCAAAACGCCATTTGAAACGGTTTTAGGGGTTGTGAGAAGGAGCAGGAAAGGCGTTACCGTTGCCGATATCAGAGGAAAGACAGGGCTTGACGATAAAGAGATAAGAAAATTTATTTACAGGGCCAAACGACAGGGGACGATTCAAAATATGTTCCGAGGGGTCTATATATCATCTGCTCATGCCAATCGCCTTGCACGGAAGGCGGCGATACAGTCCATGCAGTAGTCGTCCCTGGCAGCGACGGCCAGGCCGGCCTTGAGGGCGCCGAAGAGGGGGTTGAGGGATGACATGCTGATCTGCGCCGGTTCAAGGAAATGAACCAGCATAAATACAATATCATAAGAATCGGACTTTTCGGTTCTGGTGCCCGGGACAGCATATGGGCGAACACAGCGACATCGATGTTGTCCTTGAGCTGAAAACACAGGACCTGAAGGCCGCCTTCCTAAAGGCATCGTCTAATATCCCACTTTGATGATGACCTCGACATCCGGCCAGCGCTTGTCGGCCGCCTGCAGACCTGGGGAGGCGATAGTTTTACAAAAGATGCTGGTGTCATTATAGATACTTTCCAGGTAAATCGGCGTGGTGATGATATTGACAACCTGGCCTTTACCCCTGACAGCTGCCGGGGAGTGGACTCTCACCTTTTCAGGAATTACCTTCACTTCCTTGATCACCATTTTGCCGGGTAGTTTACCGATCAACTGCGGCTTGATCGGCACCTCACGTTCTTCAATTTCAGCCAGGGTCAGTTCGACACCGGAAGGCGCTATATCCAGCAATCTGACATCGCCCGGCAATCGCATATGTTCGCTGGTGATTGGAAACGTTTGTTTGCCTGCCGCCGCCTTGGAGAGGTCGACTTTCACACTCAACTGGGCCGGATTAATGGCATCGAGAGCTGCTCTTGGACCGGCCAGATTAAGGCGGGCTTGTTTTTGCTTGTCACCGACCAGTATTAGGTTGGGAGGGGCCGTTGTGTAATCCACCGGGACAGATATGATTTTTTCCAGCATCTCACCCTGACCCATAATCAGGATGATCCAAAAAAGGGCAGCTACAGCCACACTGGTAGCCATCTGGGAAAACACTTTCCACCGCGCTCTACGATCAGCCAGTTTGATCAGATACGAACCCGTTTCTTTCCAATGCGAAATGATCTCTTCCCTGATTTGATTAGGATCGTTTGCCGTATGCATCCGTCCTCTGATAAAGATAGAGACACGTCCGCTTTCTTCAGAAACGACCGTGACCAGGGCATCCGATTTTTCGACCAATCCCATGGCCGCGTGGTGACGGGTCCCGTATTCCTCCGATAACCTGGAACTCTGGGAAACGGGCAGTCGGACACCGAAACGCCTGAATTTCCCGTTTTGCACGACGATCGCACCATCATGTCCGGGCGAGTTCGGGTCGAAGATGCTCATGATCAAGGGAATGCTCGGCTTGGCATCCAACTTGAAGCCGCCCGAAACCCACTCTTCAAGGGGTTCCTTGCCCGGAAAGACCACAATGGCTCCCCGCCGCTGTTGAGACAATTGCCACAGTGCCTCTGCAACCATACGAGATATTTGATCTTCCCGGTCACCCGTCTCAGAACGCCGCACCGATACGGCCCGTTCAAAAATTTTTCTGAGTTCGGGTTGGAAGATAACGATCAATGCCACGGCGGCCACCTGGCTCAGATTGCCGAATATCCAGGTGATGCCCATGAGATGAAGGGCTCTGGAGACAAGAAAAAGGCAGATGGCCACGAATATGCCGACAACGATCCTCCAGGTACCGAGTCGCAACAGGGTGCGATGTAAAAAAAATAACCCCGCGGCCATCAGAAGAATGTCCACCATCGTTCGCCAAGCAAAAAATTCCTTGACCATAATTGATGCGCCTACAGTTTCCATTCAAATCCTCTGCCTTTACACGAGTATGTTCTGAAAAATCCCGTCTCAGGGAATTCCTTTCCCGCTATGCCGAACTATAATGCCTGCCGCCTTCATTTACAATGCCGTTCGGCTGGCAGAACCCGGCCCTGTCAAAGGCTGACCAGGAAGGGAAGCATAACAGCTCGTCGCGAACAGAATTGTATCAGTGCACAGGAATTATTCCGCGAATCGAAACATGAAGAGGACGCCTATCTCAACATCTGGCAGGACCTTGCTGTTGACAAAAGGTAACCGTTCACAGGTTCAGGGTTCCCCTCTGAAAGCGGGATTCAGGGTTAGGAAAAAGGCTTGAAACGGATGTTGCAGCATCATTACTCAGTGG
>CAZACO010000491.1:0-1094 GCA_964483185.1 uncultured Desulfobacteraceae bacterium | reverse complement strand
ATATAACCTTTGAACCTCTGAACCTTTGAACCCGTGAACGGTTACGACAAAAGCATGTTATTTTTCGTGGGACCCTGCCAGGCAGGGAAAATTTCATCGGTTAGGGAACTTAGGCGTAATAGCTCACCCTAATCGCCCTTCCCGGAAAGAAGCGATATAATCCATGCAGTATTCGTCTTTCGCAACCACGGCCAGGGCGGCCTTGAGTGCCCCGAAGAGGGCGTTGTCGGTGGGGTCTAAAATAACCGCATCCAGACCCCGGGCCACGGCTGTGACGAGGAAGGTCCGGTTGATGAATTGATTCTCTCGGCAACGATCAGCATACCCACTACCCTTCCGCGCCACCCATCAGGCGCCGCGCCAGTTCCACGGCCTCCGCAGCGTCGGCCCCATGCCCGTCAGCCCCAATCTCCTCGGCAAAAGACGCACTCACCGGCGCGCCGCCCACCATCACCTTCACTTTTTGTTTCAACCCCTTTTCATGCAATACCTGTACGGCACGTTTCATTTCAGGCATTGTGGTTGTCAAAAGGGCCGACAGACCCACAAGGTCCGGTTTCATCGACTCAACCTGCTTTACGAGTTCTTCCACGGTCAAATCCACCCCCAAGTCCACCACGTGAAATCCTGCCCCTTCGAGCATCATGATGACAATGTTTTTTCCGATGTCGTGGATATCGCCCTTGACCGTGCCCATAATAATGGTACCTCTGGACTGGCTGTCTTCACTCTTCAACAGAGGCTTCACAACCCCCAGTCCGAGTTTCATGGTTAAGGCTGAGACAAGCATCTCGGGCACAAAGATCTCGCTATCGGAAAATCGCTTCCCCACCACATCCATTGCCGCGATGAGCCCATTGTCGATGATTGCATTCAGATCTATTCCCTCTTCAATGGCCGTCTTTATCAGCCCCTGAATCTCGGTCCGTTTCCGGTTGATTACCGCGTCTTTTATCTGCTGGAGCATTTCACTCATCAATTTTGTCCTCCTTTTTCAATCGTAATCGAGAATCGTAACCCCTCCAGGGCTCAAAGGTCGATCAAACTGGCCTCTCTGCCAGCCTGAAGGAATGTCAGATTCTCCCGAATCCCGC
>CAZACO010000490.1:0-3810 GCA_964483185.1 uncultured Desulfobacteraceae bacterium | reverse complement strand
TCCGGAAATTGTATCCACGGAGTCTTTATCCCTTTTCTTTTGTCATTTCGGGTGAACCATAATATGGGAGGTATTTAAAAAGGTAATTTTGTGATGGGCACTTTAAGTGCGGATGTCTTGGATATCGGAGTCGGGGCGGCTGGAATTCGGGCCGCCCTTGCTGCTTCTGAGGGAGGCGCTGAAGTGATTTTGGCGGCAATGGGAAAAATCGGTTGGGCCGGCTCCGTATTTTTTCCTGTTTCAAAATCATAACTCCAGCTATCTGTGGCCTTTGAGAAAGACAATCAAGAAGGAATTCTGGATGTCCTGCACAATGTGAAACTTACCTGTCCGACATTCCCGGTTAGACATGCTTTTATGTGCCGACAGGCATGATTCAGACCCCCCAGCACATTTATTTGGCCCACAAATTGCATTCCCATGAAAGTTGAAGAAAGATGAAAACGCAGTCGAGCACTATAATTACATGCGTGTTACTTTGGGCGTAGCCAAACCGCCATGAGAGAGGCGAAGATGGGGAAAAGGAGAGGGGATAGAAAGCAAAAACCGCAAGCCAGCAAGGCTCCAGCGAAAAAACACCAGGACTCTCAGGCCAAGGGTCTCGCCGGCCCGGATATGCTTCTACAGCAGATCCAGGAATTACAGGCAAATATGAGTTTTGTGCGGAGGCAGAGATCTGAGCACCTGCAACTGCGAGACGCCCTCCTCTTTCTCCTGTCACGGCTGGACAGCACCTTCCCTGGAATCCAGAGAGAACTATCCGAGTATTTTTCGACGAATCACAATCTATCCGGCCACGTTGATATAACCACCTATAATGTGGAGGGTTATGAGAACCTTAAGGACATAAAGGAGACAAAAGCGGCGATAACATACAACCCTGGAGAATCGATGAAATTCAGCGATTTCAAGTTAAAACACCAGGGGGAGACCTGTTACATCTTTGGGGCCGGTCCAAGTTCAATCAAATTTGCCCATGAAGAAAAAACCCCGCACTTCTCCATTGGGATCAACGAAGCGGTTAAAACCGTTGGATGCACCTATGGGATTACAACCGACAAGGATGCCTTTGTCAAACATGATGATGAAGACGTGATATGGTTCCTGCCCGAATACATGAATGAAAGGCCCGGCGTGCCTTCAAGAGAGCCGACTGCAAATGGCAAAAATATTGTGCTTTGGAAAATGACCACGTGGAGAGACACTACCAAGCTGGATCAGTCTGTGGAAGAACTTGCCGCTTCCGCGGAATTATTCTGTTATTCAAGTTCTGCCCATCCTGCTGTGCATCTGGCCCATTACATGGGGGCTAAGCAACTTGTCCTGGTAGGCATTGACGGCAGTTTGTCGATTGACTGGTATGCGATTCACAAAGGGGTGACGCATACATTGTGTGAAATGTTTTTCCCGGATGCCCATAGCGTTTACGTACCGCCGGCTGCTTGTGAAAATCGGATGATTCAACCTGAACACCCCGTGGCAGGCCTGCCGGAAGAGGAAGACTAATGCGGCATGAGGCGTGGCCGAGCAAGTATTTTTTTATGGGAACCGGGAAGGTTCCCTGCGTATTGAAAAAGGGAGCAGGAAGGGATGAAGATAATTAGAGCGCGGTTGGATCTATCCGTAATCCAGGATTTCAAATCAGACGTGCTCCTGAAAAAAGGGATCGAATACGTCGTGCCCGACGACTTCCCTGTAAAAGCAGAGAGGGGGGTGGGCCCCGGCTGCGTCGAGGCAAGGGACTATGTCCCTGACAATTTTTACCGGGGACAGGACCTTGACGGGAAGAGCCTCTTCTGTTTCAGGACAGGGGGGATCGGCGATTTGCTCTTCATCACGACGGCCCTCAGGCAACTCAAAAAAAATTTTCCCTCCGCCAAATTAGCGTTAGGATGTAACTACGTTTTCAGCACCATATTAGACAGCAGGGGAGATGGGTTTGAACAGGTAACCATGCCCCTTGAAAAACGGTTGATGGACCGTTACGACTATATCCTGTTTTTCCAGGGGATCATAGAAGGTAATCCTGAGGCGGAGACGAAAAATGCGTATGATTTGTTTAAGGACGCCTTCTATCTTGAAAAACTGGAGGATCCCCTGCCCAGGGTGTACGTTGAAGAGAAGGCAATGACCCGGGCAAAAGATTTTGTGATAAGAACAGGAGATGGGAGAAGATATAAGATAGGCGTTCAAATCTCCCCTTCCCTTCCTGTTCGTGCCGTCCCGCCGCAACTATTCGTCGATTTTGTTACGTATCTGAGCGACGATTTTATGGTCTTTTTTGTCGGAGGAGAGGCACAGTGGCATGACATAGATTTAATCATCAACCGGTTGCCTCAACAAAAAAGGCAACAGGCCGTTAATGCCTCCAGACACCTGCCTACACTGGCCGAGGCTGCCGCACTGATAGGTGAAATGGATTTGGTTCTTGGGCCGGACAGCAGCATGCTTCATGTGGCGGCTGCCTATCGAAAGCCGCTTATCGGATTGTACGGTCCGTTCCATTCCGATCTCAGGCTGAGACACTATAAGAATGCGATCGGCCTGGATTCAATGACATTGTGTGAATTTGCTCGTGGTGAATACAGTGCATGCTTCGAACATGCCGAAGGAGAGTGCCGTTTAGCGGAAAAGACAGGCGAGTTCTATTCTCCCTGCATGATGTTTTTTCTTCCAAAACATATCTATCAAGCGATGCGCATGCTCGGCTTTCCTGTCCATATGGAAGAGAACAGGGAAGATTCAGGGAAAAGCGTCGTGTCATCAGGGGATGGCTGTTGATGTCACAATTTTGACGGCTGTCGTATACCAATTCCTCAGGGCACCTG
The DNA here is from genome assembly GCA_964483185.1 of uncultured Desulfobacteraceae bacterium. Classification (GTDB taxonomy): domain Bacteria; phylum Desulfobacterota; class DSM-4660; order Desulfatiglandales; family Desulfatiglandaceae; genus CAZACO01. Next base: position 982 of record CAZACO010000490.1, on the reverse strand, counting down.
TCCCGCCTGCAAAGTGGGTAAATCTTGTGTTGGATTTAGTGGCATGCCTCTTGCGTTTATAGCTGCAGGGCAGATTATTTCCGGGCAGGAGGAAATCAGTTGGAGATAACGGCAGGGTGATTGGATTGATTTGAGGCGGTGGCGATTTACAATGAAGAAAGGCCGGGCATCCGATGGACAAAAGCGAAAAACAGATCGTTGAAGAGATCAAAGGGATTGTTGCGGACATAGAAAACGCCGATTTCACTGACCGTCGTGCATGGAAAGCCGCCTGTAGTGATTTGAAAGAGGTGAACGCCCGAATTCCTTCAACCATGCCTGGATTGCGGAACGTCTTGGGCCACTGCGTGGAAGGCCTGATGCTCCTTTCCGAAAGGTCGGCAAAAGGTTTTTTATCCCTGGTTGAGGCGATCTCAGAAGGATTAATAGCATCAGGAGAATACCTGTCTGGGGATTCGAACGGGGATGCCTTTCTAAAGAAGGCAGGGAGTATGCTGGAAAATGCTATGGGGGAACTTCCGGAACGGGGTGAGGCGTCCGATACACCAGGAACCGCTGAAAAGGCGCATGGAGAATGGAACGTTCCTCACGGTGTTTCTATCAATGATACCGCAGCGTTCTTGGTTCAGATGGAACCAAATGACCTTGCTGAGATGACCCGCCTTACAAAACTATTTCACGCCCTGTCAAAGAATGAATCGTATCCTGAGTCCGCAAGGGAGGCTATTTCTGAAGCAGGTGCAAGGGCTGAAGCCCTTACAGGATCAGGCGTCTCCGACGTGGATAGAGCGATTGCCGACATTGGCAGGCTCGTAGAAAATGCCATGGATGCGATAGAGGAAAATGGGGAGGAATTACCAGAACCCACTTCGGAACCGAACCCGGAAGCGGGTGATCCGCCTTCAGGCGGGAACCTGGAACTGCAGGCCCTTCCGGAAGATGCAGATACGGATCTGCTTGCGGAATTCATTACCGAAAGCGG
>CAZACO010000489.1:0-3813 GCA_964483185.1 uncultured Desulfobacteraceae bacterium | reverse complement strand
TATATAATTTCTGTTGGAAAACGAAGGTAAAGGGGGTGATTACATATGATCGGGAGTTTTTCAGTTCAGCGGTGTTCCATAAGGGCTTCCGGTCCAAATCGATTCATCAATACCCCCGGATCCGATGAGTGCTTCCAACTCCTAATAACCATTCAAGAGGTATCGTCACATGTCAGTCTGACCGTAGCGTGATATGTCATGCCGGCACAGGCAGGTTTGTTTTTAGAGGCAGGGAAAAGCATCTCAGTTTTGATCGAGGTGCTTTTTTTGTTTCAGGGATACAAAACGCGCTCGTACAAAAGTCTATTTTTTGACGTTGTGCGAGACCATCAAAGTTAGTGAGGTAATGTTGATATGAAAGTGGTTGTTCGTGATAATCAGATAGAAAAGGCGATTAAAGATCTTAAGAGAAAATTGACCAAAGAGGGCTTCTTTTCCGAGATCAAGGAAAGACGTTTTTATGACAAGCCGAGCGTTCAGAAAAAGAAAAAACAGGCGAAAGCCGCCAAGCGGCGACGTAAGCGGGTAAGACATTTTTAGTCTCTGAATCGGAATTACCCAGTGCAATGTTTTTCCCTTGACAAAGGGAGGAGCAGTAGGTAAATACGCAAAAAGCTGTTGGCCCCTTAGTCAATCAACCATAAACCCGATGTAAGAGGCTTAACAATCATGAGAAATCCAGCCAATCCCTCTCAAGGGCCTTCTGAAGGCGGGAGGCCCGCTTCCCCGAATGGTTTTTTCCCACGATGGATGAACATTCATATTGCGGCCCAGGATGTCGGTTTTTTCCTGTTAGGGCTCATCGGCGCTTTGATTGTGGGATGGATCATCTTTCCCGCGGTCCTCTATTCCAAACAGGCCCAGCCGATCAATTTTAACCACGCCCTGCATCTCGACTCCGAAAAGGTCGACGGCATAGACGGAGAAACAAAGGCCGAGAAGTGCCTGTTCTGCCATGAATTTCGTGAAGACGGCACCTTTACAGGCATTCCAAGGCTTGGAAAATGCACCGAATGCCATGATGACCCTCAATCCCCCCTTGGTGAAACCCCCGAAGAAAAAGAATTCCTGACAAGATACGTGGCCGAAGACAAAGAGATTCCCTGGCTCGTTTATTCAAAACAACCCGACTGCGTCTATTTCGCCCATATCGCCCATGTCAACATGGGCAAGATTGCGTGTGCCACCTGCCACGGGGACTTTGCCGATAACAAAAAATTGCCGTTATACATAAAGAACAGGCTGACCGGTTACAGCATCAATATCTGGGGGAAACGCATATCCGGGTTCTACTGGAACAAGAAACCGTCGGATCGAATGAAGATGGATGACTGTGCCAGGTGCCACACCCAGATGGGACAGGAACAGAACAACGCCTGCTTTGTATGTCACAAGTAAGGGGAAGATGATTATGAAAGTAACCAGAAGAAACTTCATCGCAGCTGTTGTTGGCGGGGTAGCGGGCATCCAGATCACGCCGCTTCCCTGGAAGTTCACCGATGATATCGCCATATGGACCCAGAACTGGTCATGGGTTCCGGTCCCGCCAACCGGTGAGTTTACAGAGATCAGTTCGGTGTGCAATCTCTGTCCCGGCGGATGCGGCATCTCGGTGAGAAAAGTGGACGACAGGGCCATCAAGATCGAAGGCCGCACCGACTATCCCGTAAACCCCGGCGGCGTTTGCCCGGTGGGTATGGGCGGACTTCAGTTGCTTTACGATGAATCCCTGAGGTTTACCGGCCCCATGAAGCGTGTTGGCCTGAGGGGAGCAGGTCTATTTCAGTCTATCAGTTGGGGCGAGGCCTTTGATATGTTAGCCGGCAGGATTTCGGCTCTTCGTAAGGCAGGGAGGCCGGAGGCGGTTGCAGCCGTTGACGGAAACCGTGAGGGTACAGCAGTATCGGCCCTGATCGAACGCCTGATGCAGGCAGTGGGAAGTCCCAATGTCGTGAGGCCGGCTTCCCTGACAGATACCTACCGGATGGGGAATGTGGTGATGCAGGGGAGAGAGGCCCCGATTGCCTATGACCTTGAAAACTCCGATCTGGTCTTAAGTTTCGGCTGCGGCCTCCTTGAGGGCTGGGGAGCCCCCGGCAGGGTGATGCATGCGTGGGGTATGTGGCACGAGGCCAATCCTTCAAAACGGAAAACGCTGATCGTTCAGGTTGAGTCTCGGGCATCCAACACCGCTTCAAAAGCAGATCTTTGGGTAGCGCCAAGGCCCGGTACCGATGGTGCACTGGCCCTGGGGATTGCCCATGTCATCATCAAATCGGGCAAGTATGACGCTGACTTTGTCTCTGAACACACTTCGGGGTTCGATGACTGGCAATCATCGGATGGGACCGAACATATCGGCTTCAAAACGCTGGTCCTCAAGAAATATTCTCCGGACCAGGTGGCAGAAATAACAGGGGTGCGCCCTGAGATCATTGTCAAGTTAGCCGGGAAATTTGCCGGTGCAAAGGCCCCGCTTGCCATTTATGGCAAAGGAAAGGACGACCTGAACGGCGGCCTGTACGAATTTATGGCCATTCAAAGTCTCAACGCCTTGACAGGAAGGATCAACCGGCCGGGAGGCGTTCTTCTGCCTGATCCGCTACCCCTGAGTCCTTTGCCTGCCTTCGAAGTGGATGATATCGCGAAGGAGGGGCTCAAGAAGCCGAGGCTCGACCAGGCGGGAACCAAGCAATATCCCTTCACGCACAGTCTGATCAATAATTTTTCAGACGCCATCAATAACAGCTCCAAATCTCCGGTTGACACGCTCTTGGTGTTCTCGGCAAACCCGGCCTTTACCCTCCCTGACGGAGGGGCCTTCAATAATGCATTACAAAAAATCCCGTTTATCGTCAGTTTCTCTCCTTACCGGGATGAAACAGCCAATATGGCGGATCTGATTCTCCCGGACTCCACCTATCTCGAAAAGATGGATGATATCGTCTGGCCCGTTGGGCTCCAGTATCCCCTCTACGGCCTGTCAAAACCGGTCGTCGAACCCCTTTACGACACCAGAAACTGTGGTGATACGATCATCGAATTGTCCAATGCGATCGGTGAATCAGTGGGGTCCACCTTTCCGTGGGAGAATTTTGAGGAGTTGTTGCAGGCAAGGGCAAAAGGGCTTTATGATGCCGGCGGCGGGCTTGTAAGCTTCGACGCCTCTACACCGCCCTGGAAAGGGCAGCCGTCCGGAAAGGGTGCTAAGTCAGGGTACAAGTCCTTTGATGAGATGTGGGAGGCGATGACGTCCGGAGGCCTCTGGTATCTTCCGGTGGGCCCGCCCAAAGACTGGACAGGACTTTTCAAGACACCGAGCGGCCGGTTCGAGTTTTTCAGCCAGCTCATTTTGCAGGCGATCCAGGACGGGTCGGCGAAAAACATGGGGATCGCGGCAACGAGCGATGAGGCCTGCATGGCCCATTACGAGACCCCGAAAACGGGGGCCGACCGTTCTCTATATCCGCTTTCGATGCTCCCTTATGAAATGATTAATTTAGCCAGCGGATGGATACCGAGCCCGCCTTTCCTGTACAAGACCATCTTTGACAACCAGCTTTTAAAGGATGCATCCTTTGCCGCCATCAATCCTAAGACGGCGACTGCATACCGTCTGAAAGAGGGCGACCTGGTGGCAGTCCAATCGCCGGTCGGAGAGGTGCGCGTACGTATTCATCTCTTTGAAGGGGCGATGCCCGGTATCGTGTATCTCCCCTTAGGGTTTGGACATACCGGTTATGACGAGTTCCTGAAGGGGAAAGGCGTCAACCCGAACACGATTGTTCAGGCAGGGAAAGACCCGCTCAGCGG
>CAZACO010000488.1:0-3813 GCA_964483185.1 uncultured Desulfobacteraceae bacterium | reverse complement strand
TTAAAATATTCTGTTCCAGCCCGCCCGAGATATCGACCCCTCTCCTCAGCAGCTTGATGGTATAAATTGAGCCTTTTTTTAATGAAATGGCAACCAGTGTGCTCAGGATGCAGGTGATCATCATCGGCAGGATGATCTTGTAGTTCCCGGTCATCTCGAAGATAATCAGGATGGCCGTAATCGGGGCATGGGTTGTTCCTGCCACCAGGGCCCCCATGCCGACAAGGGCATAGGCAGCGGGTGATGCAGTAATACCCGGAAACAGGATATTTACAACCCATCCAAAAAACCCGCCGGCCATGGCCCCTATAAACAGGGATGGCGCAAAGATGCCACCCGAGCCTCCTGATCCAAGCGTAATCGAAGTTGCGCCTATCTTGACGAATATCAGGGTAAAGAGGAATAACCCTGACATTTCGTTAAGGAGGGATTCATTAATAGCCCCGTACCCAACCCCGAAGACCTGAGGCCATTTCAGCAGGATGAGGCCTAACAGGAGGCCCCCCAAGGCGGGTTTGAGCCACTCCGGGATCTTGATGGCATCAAAGAGGTCCTCGGTCTTGTACAAGACAACGATAAACAGGATGGCTAACAGCCCGGCCAGGAGCCCTAAGAACGGATAGATAGCGAATTCCCAGAGGGATGCAAGTTCATAGGATGGGATCACAAAGGCGGGGAAGTCTCCGAAATAGTGTCTCGAGATGGTCGTGGCCATCACCGACGAGAGAACCACCGGCGAAAAAGAGGCCAGGCCGAAATCGCCGAGGAGCACTTCCAGGGCGAACAGCACCCCGGCAATGGGGGCATTGAATGTGGCCGCAATTCCGGCCGCGGCCCCGCATCCGACCATGGTTCTCTGCTGCGGCCTGGAGGCCCTCAATATCTGGGAGATGCTGGACCCTATGGAAGAGCCGATCTGAACAATCGGCCCTTCCCGGCCTACGGACCCCCCGGAACCGATGCAGACCGCCGATGCGATGATCTTTACAAAGGCCACCCGCTTACGAATACGGCCGTTACGGAGCGACACGGCTTCCATGACCTCGGGAACCCCGTGTCCCTTGGCCTCCCGCGCCCCGAAACGAACAAGGAGCCCGACGATCAAGCCCCCCAGGGCCGGCAGTCCTATCATGGCGTAAAAAGGTACCCCGCCGGCAAAGGTCAGGATGTCTTCACTGTTCTGATAAAAGGCATATTGGGCGCCCTTGATCACAAAGCGGAAGAGGACGGCCCCGTATCCGCTCAGGACACCGATGAGGATGGCCATGAAAAGGCTCGATATATGCCGGTCCAGTCGATACCGGCGCAGCCCGTCCTGAATTTTGTGGAATGGGTTTGTTATCATTGACAGCACGGATCGTATGGTTGAGAAATCGCGTTGTAAGTGCTCTCAAAAACGCCCAAAAACTCCGGCTCAGGGGCCCCTTCAGAAAGCAATATATTTCCCCTGAGCCTCTTTGACGGCGAAGAGGCCTTTATATGCGTCACGTACCTCGGCAATAGGCCCAAGGTGGTTTTCAGCCTGGTTGTGCATGACGCCTTCTTAGATCAAGTGCCTCTGGACATATGGCCAGCTAGAAACGCCTGCATCTCTCATATCGCTTTCTGAAGGGACCCCCGAGCCTTCGAGCATGAGAAGGGCAGAGGTCCCGGATGTATTGAGAAGATTCGTTCCATTTATGCCCGTCCTCAGGCTATCTGACTTCAAACAAGACACACCTCACTTGCGCGTTAACATGTCTGCCTTTAAAATCTTTCGTATCTTGACGCGAACGTCGCCCGTGTCGACCACGGTTTCTGAAAGCACTTCTCCCTGGTTGTGGAAGACCACTTTCCTGATCTTTTCAAGTTTTTCCCTTTCGACAATAAACTCGAACGATTCATCCGGGGGAAGTATCCTGAGACATAGACCTACGTCCTGGTAGGCCTTTCAACAGTCTCCCCTGTAGTCCATCATGTCATATGTCATGGTCGTTTTCTTCCCTCCGGGAAGTAGCCAACAGGAAATCGATCAAGGCCTGACAGAGGGGGGACACGATCCTCCTCCTGTCTCTGATGAGGAAAAAATTCCGGTACATGGGAAGGCCCTGTATTCTCAGGGCCTTGAGTATACCGGTCTTCAGTTCGGTGTCGACGGCCCTCGACGAAAGAATCGAAACGCCGAGCCCCCCCTTGATCCCCTCTTTTATCGCCGTTGACGTACCAAAGCATGCAACGGGTCTGAGGGCGTTCAGACCGGTTGACCCGGCGGCCCGGAGATATGCATCGAAAATCTTGAACGTGCCTGACCCGGATTCCCTGAAGATAAAAGGTTCCTCAGAAAGCGCATCGACTGAAATCTCCCGTTTTTCGGCCCAGCGATGTCCGGCAGGGACTGCCAGGACCAGTTCGTCTCTCCAGAGTTCATGCTGGATGAGGCGCTTCTCTGAGCCCTTGGAACCCACCACGCCTAACTCGAGCTGGCCGGTCAGAACCCGGCATTGGATGTCCCCCGTATCTCCAACCGTCAACGTCACCGACAGAGACGGGTATTCCCGGCAGAATCGCCCGATGACCTTGGGGAGAATGTATTCGCCCGGGATGGTGCTCCCGCCAAGGCGGATGTCGCCCTTCTTAATGCCGAGGAAATCCGCCATTTCCAACGATGCGGTCCGCTTCATCTCTAAGAGGAGGACGGCGTGTTTGTAAAGGACTTCGCCTGCCTTGGTGGGGACGACTTCCCTCCCTAAGCGATCGAGGAGTCTTGTCCCAACCATATTTTCGAGGGTGGCAATCCTTTCGCTCACAGAGGCCTGGGCCAGGAAAACCGCGTCCGCGGCCTTTGAAAAACTCTTCAGATCAACCACCTTGCGGAAAATCTCTAACTGGCGCAGATCGAAATCTATGGACGGCGTTTGATGGGACATGGTTTTCCATCGGATTTGCAGGAGCGTCAGATATACGCAAACCAGAAATCCTCAATCGCTTTGAAATTCTGTTTCACGGCCTCCCTGCCTGCTACAATATCGCCGTGACCGGTAAGCAGATACTCCGCATCAAGCCGCGAGATTCTCCGGATGCTCTCCTTGAGTGCCTCCCCGCTGCCGCCCGGGAGGTCGGTTCTCCCGATCCCCTGGTTAAAGACGACATCGCCGGTGAAAAGGGTCTTTTTATCAGGCCAATAGAGGCATATGGAGCCTGGAGAGTGTCCCGGGGTATGAATGACCTGAAAGTTCATGTCACCCACCTTCAGGTCCCCTTCCTGAAGCAGAATCCCCGGCTCAAAATTAGAGATCCCCAGGGCCTCTCCGTAATGGGGGGCAACCGTCTTTATGAATTCCATTTCCGCGGAGGAGACGGCCACAACCGCATCGGTCTCTTGAAATATCCTGACCCCCTCCATATGATCGGGATGACCGTGGGTGATGATGACCACATCCATGTCCCCGGGAGAGAGGGAAAGCCTCGAAAGTTCATCCTGCACGTGATCAAAGAGATGATAATGGCCGGGATCTACCAGGATCTTTTTTTCACCGTTGATGAAATAGGTATTGCAGTTGTTTAGGGTCATGCTGTTCCACGGAAAGATATGCAGATGATCAAATATCTCCATAAAGCCTCCATTCTATCTGGATGAAGCGACACAGAAAAATTCAGTTGATTCCGATTGGAAATCAAAATAGAAGGCTATTCCAGCGATGTCAAGAAATTAGAGGATTGGCGTATGAAACTGGATGCTGGGTACTGGATACTGGATACTGGTTACTGGATGTTGGATCTTCGAGGTTCGTCTTGGCCCAGAGGGTTCACCTCGATGTTGCAAAAAGATCCGGC
>CAZACO010000487.1:0-3816 GCA_964483185.1 uncultured Desulfobacteraceae bacterium | reverse complement strand
TTCGAGGTTCGTCTTGGCCCAGAGGGTTCACCTCGATGTTGCAAAAAGATCCGGCTGCTGGTATGAGTAGATAGCCTGTCATGGCTCCCTGCTGCGTCGTGCTGTCCCTGCAGGAACCCTGCATGACTGCGATTAGACATGTAGCAGTCAAATTACCACCCCCAGAGGAGGTGGCTTGTTCTTGTCCGTCGTGGAAGGTACGCTGATTTGAGTGCCTAAAATTGTGGAACTTCGTGTCATTTTACAAAGGATGGTTTTCTCAAGGTCTGCGCGACACATCCGAGTAGGGGACACGGATAATATGTAGTCAAGGATTTCGACCGTCCGCTCTGCAGAGAGGCCTGGTAGCCATTTGCTTTGCCAAGGCATTGATCGAAAACTGTATAAATTTGAAAATATTAAATATTACCTTTAACTTTAGTCACTTTAGCTCACTTTAGTCACTTTTCCGTGTTATCCGGGTTAGGTTTTAGGATGAACATATTAATTGCCGCCTCAGAGGCCGCCCCCTTCGCCACGGCCGGGGGGTTGGGCGATGTCGTCGGGAGCCTCCCTTCGGCCTTGACAGAGCTGGGGTGCTCGGTCTCGGTGGTATTGCCTGCCTATCGAACCGCCTTGGAGCGGATCAAAACAATGGATGTTGCGGTCGAGGCCCTGCAGGTGACGATAGGCCGGAGAACCTTGAAAGGGGATATCCTCCTGAGTGAACTGGCGCCTGGGGTGCCCCTCTACCTGGTGCGGTGCGATGGACTTTTTGACAGGGACGGGATTTATGGAACTACCGACGGGGTCTTTAAGGACAACCCGGAACGATATATCTTTTTCTCCCGGATGATCCCTTCCCTCTGCGCGTCTCTTTCGTTTTATCCGGATGTGATCCTGGCGAACGACTGGCAAACCGGCCTTGTCATGGCCCTCCTGGACCAGGGGGCACTGCCGGGTTCGGCCGGGGTGTTTGCCATTCACAACATGGGCTATCTGGGACTGGTCCCTCCTGACCGGACGGAAAATATCGGGCTCCCGCACCACTACTACCGGATGGAAGGGCTGGAGTTCTTTGGCCAGATGAGCCTGCTCAAGGCGGGGATCGTCTACGCAAGGAACGTGGTCACGGTGAGCCCCACCTATGCCCGGGAGATTCAGACGCCGGCTTTGGGCTTCGGTCTGGACGGCCTGATGCGCTCCATCAGCGGGCGTCTTCACGGCATCCTCAACGGCGTGGACTACACGGTGTGGAACCCGGCAACCGACAGATATCTGGCCCGGAATTATTCCCCGGCCGACCTCGCCGGCAAGCGGTTGTGCAAAGAAGACCTCTTGAAGGAGATGGGTCTCCCTGCGGATTTGGGGGGGAGGCCCCTTGCAGGGATGGTCACGCGTCTGGTGGAACAGAAGGGTTCCGGTCTCCTGGCCGATGCCGCGGGCGAGCTGTTTTCCGCGGGAATGGGACTTGTGGTCCTGGGATCGGGCGATGCTGTATATGAAAAGGCACTTCTCGATCTTCAGACCCTTTACCCGGATCGTATCGGCTTGAAACTGGGCTTTGACCCTGGGTTGGCCCACAAGATCGTCGCAGGAAGCGACATCTTTCTGATCCCGTCCCTTTATGAGCCGTGCGGTCTCACACAGATGTACAGCCTCAAATATGGAACCATCCCTGTTGTCCGGGCCACCGGGGGTCTCAAGGACACCATTGTCGATCCGGATGAGGGGAAGGGAGAGGGCACCGGATTCAAATTCGACCGGTTCCATGCAGGGGATCTGGTGACGGCGGCAACGCGTGCGATCAGGGCCTGGGGAGACCCCCATCTCTGGCAAAAAATGCGACAGAATGGGATGAATCAGGATTTCTCATGGCGCCGTTCAGCCCAGGCGTATCTGAGGCTTTTTGAGCAGACAGTGTCTAAGGGTGGATAAGTGTCGGTTGGTGTTTGAGATGTAGAATTTTACTCCTCCCTGCTATATAATATAACCCGGATAAACCGGAAAAGTGCCTAAAGTGAGCTAACGTGCCTAAAATGCCTAAAGTTATGGCACCCACCAAGCCATATATGGTTTCAAGTATCAGATGTGGGAAATCCCGCGCAGCGCGGGACTGAAATCAAACACCCTGAAAAAATTGAATGACCATTCATTCTCGGAAACCCTTTCTAACACGGGCTTTGTGAGAATTGTAAAAGATTTCTTATGTTTTTGTCCCTAGATTTAATCGTTAATTGTCTAAAGCGGGCGCCAAGAACGAATGACAAAAAAGAAAATGCTGAAATCGAGGAAATGAATGACCCGTCACCAGAAATATCTCTGCATACATGGACATTTCTATCAGCCGCCCCGGGAAAATCCGTGGCTCAACCGGATAGAGTTCCAGGCATCTGCACTCCCCTATCATGACTGGAACGAACGGGTCTGCCGCGAGTGTTACGGTCCCAACGCGAGGGCCCGTCTGCTGGGTGAGGAAGGGCGGATAAAGGCGCTCCTCAACAATTATGAGTACATGAGCTTCAACTTCGGCCCGACCCTCCTTTCCTGGCTGGAGAAGGCCCGTCCATGGATCTACGCCCAGATCATCACTGCGGACCGTTTGAGTATGGACCGCTACCAAGGCCACGGCAACGCACTGGCCCAGGTCTACAACCACATCATTATGCCCCTGGCGTCTCGCCGGGATAAACTGACCCAGATCCGGTGGGGACTGGCCGATTTCAAACACCGTTTTGGCCGGCCGGCAGAAGGGATGTGGTTGGCTGAAACCGCAGTCGATTCCGAGACCTTGAGATTGATGGCAGGAGAGGGGGTGAAATTCACCATCCTGTCGCCGGATCAGGCCGGTAGGGTGCGGCCTATCAAGAGATCCGGCAGACCTGAACCGTGGAAAGATGTCTGCGGGGGCCGGATCGATATCACCAGGCCCTACCGGGTCCAGCTTGACGGACCGGGTCATCCCTCCATAACGGTCTTTTTTTACCACGGCCCCCTGTCACGGGCCGTGGCATATGAAAAGCTCCTTACTTCCGGGGACAATCTGTTGGCCCATATCGAGGGGGCTTTCAACGGGGACCGGGACGGACCCGAGCTGATCAGTCTGGCCACGGACGGTGAGTCCTACGGGCATCATTTCAAGTTCGGCGATATGGCCCTGTCATGGCTCTTTGATCACCTGAAAAAAGATAAGCAGATAGTCCTGACGAACTACGGGGCGTACCTTGAGCGCTTTCCGCCCCAGGATGAAGTCCGGATCATCGAGAATAGCTCCTGGAGTTGCGCCCACGGTGTCGAGCGATGGCGTTCGGACTGTGGCTGCACCGTCACTCATACGCCCGGGTGGAATCAGGCCTGGAGGGCACCCCTTCGCCAGGGGCTGGACTGGTTAGCCGGGGAACTCGCCGCCGTCTTCGAGGAAAGGGGAGGGCGACTCTTCAAAGACCCCTGGAAGGCCCGGGATGACTATATCACCCTCCTGCTTGATCCGTCGACTCAAGACCGGGATCTTTTCCTGCATCATCATTCAGACAGATCACTGGAAAGAGCGGAACGCGTTGAGGCCCTCCAGCTCCTGGAGTCACAGCGGATGTCCCTGTTCATGTTTACCAGTTGCGGGTGGTTCTTTGACGAGATCTCCGGACTGGAGGCGACCCAGGTCCTCAGGTATGCGGCGAGGGGGATCGACCTTGTGAGACCGTGGACCCAAAAGGATCTGGAGTCCGGCCTGATCGAGTTCCTGTCCCAGGCCCACAGCAACGACCCGGCCTATGCAAACGGGGCCGTGGTTTACAGGGAAAAGGTTGCCCCGTCCCGGATCGGGGCCTCGCTGGCTGC
>CAZACO010000486.1:0-3822 GCA_964483185.1 uncultured Desulfobacteraceae bacterium | reverse complement strand
CTGCCTTTCACGGTGACCGAGATCCCTCAAGGTTAATATAAAGAACAGAGCATCAAAAAGTTTCTTAGTTTCGTATGGTCGTCCCATTGGCCTTATGTAGCCGAATCTTACAAGCCCGGTATCCGTGTCATGAAGCCGTCCTGCAAAACCAAAGGGAACGTTGAAGGCAGGATTGGTATCAAGAAGAACATTCCCGAAGGAATCGTAATTAATCCTTTTTACCACTTTACCGTATTGATCTGCAACCACCTTTAAAGACCTCACCGGGTCGTAGGTGAGATAGTAAGTTGAACCGCCTCGGGTCATGGCGTATGGCATAGTTCTATCTGCATATTGAAATCTCATGATAATGTTATCCGAGCCGTCATATACCGCAAGCAACCGTGTCAGGTCCTGCCACGGTATTTCTCCGTGAACACGCCACTCACCTTCTCGCCGATCCTTCGGCCCAAAGGGTCGTGGAGGTACTCGATCAGGGTCTCGTCAGGGAGGGTGCCGGACAGGGTATCTGAGGTAGAGGGTTGTTTATTTTCTTAGCAGCGTCCTGTTTGTTTCCTCAGCTCGGTCAGTAGTGCGACTACGCGTGTAAAGAGCAGGCTACAATATGATAAACAGTTTAGAAGCCGCCTTGAACACATTGAAGGGATATCCTCAAAGGTCAATCGTAGATGACCGCAAGCTCTCATAAAAGAGCAAGATTAGGTCATTTGTTACAATCTTATCAATATATCAATACCCGTCCCGCATAACCGGCCACAACAGGTGGGAGGTTTTCCTCGTTGACACGCAACTACATTGTCTGCTATACTTTTATACTCTTCCCGTCCCGAAGCAAGTTCTTAACTGCAAGTAGCGCTTGAACAACTCGTAGGCGTAAGAGCATGAAAATATTAAGTAAATTCCGGTCTTATGATCACACAAATCCTTCAGTCGTTGCGATGGTGGGGTTATGTATTGTCTTTTTCGTTGGATGTTCAGATTCCCCGTCTTCCGTGCAACCCACCTCATCCCCCAACGTCCTGGTAAACGGCAGGGCGATCACTCCCGCGGGCACCACCAGTGGTCCAGTCGGGACGATGCCGTTGAACATCGTCCTGAGCCCGGATGGCAAATACGCTGTTACGACATCCAGCGGCATGGACGCGTTTCTATGTTCGTTGAAGGTAAGTGACGGCACGGTCGTAGATTTGGTTTCCTATCCTACGTTTGATGTCAATAGCCCGAATAACGGACTCTTTTATGGACTGATCTTCGATCCCGTTCCAACGAACAACACGTATACGCTCTATGCCGCTCAGGGAGCCTTTGGCGCTGTCGCTGTTCTCACGCTGGGCAGCGATGGGTCCCTGACCCAGACGGGCACCATTCCTTCCGACCCCAAAGCTTACATGCCTGATGACCAACCGGCCGGTCTGGCTCTGGCGCAAGGAAAACTCTACATCACCAACTACATTCCCGTAGATTATGAGTCCCCTCATCCACCTGCGTCCACTCTCTCCATCTACAAGACCGATGGTACTTTTTGCGGACGCTACAGATTCATGGACTCTGCAAACACGGATACGCCCTGCTACCCCCTGGCGGTGACCGTAAAATCCGACGGCAACACGGCTTACGTGGCGAGCCAGCGGGACGGCTGCGTCTACGTCCTGGACACTACTGAGCCGGCGGCGCCGGTTTTGGCGTCTACAATCACAGACCTCTGTCATCCCGCGGCGCTTCTGCTTAACAGAGCGGAAACCCTTCTGTTCGTCGCCAACGCAGGGAGCGATACCATCTCGGTGGTTGACACCGCCAACAATAGAATTATATCCACGGTGTTGCTGAGGCCGGCCAATGTCAGCAATCTGCCGGGTGTCTCGCCTTCCGGCCTGGCGCTCTCCCCCGATGAAACAACCTTGTATGCTTCACTTGGCGATTTCAATGCAGTGGCCGTCATCGATACGTTGACGAACCAGTTGAGCGGCTACATCCCTGTGGGTTGGTATCCCACTGCCCTTGCCGTGTCACCTGACAACCAGGGACTGCTGGTCGTCAATGGTTGGGGAACCACAGCCATGAATCCCAACCCCCAGTTTGACTATCTCGATCCTGACGTCGTAGGAATCAACTCTTCCACCACGCCCGCGTCCTGGGCGAATCGTCCCGGCCCGGGATATGTGCTTGATTCCATTCCGGGAAACGTATCCCGTATCGACCTGAACCAGGCGCTCCCTTCTCTGGCCCAATCGACCGTTCAAGTGATTGAAAACAACCAGCACACCCCGGCGATCGGAAGTGATACAGGGAACACTCTGGCCGAACTGAGCATCAAGAACGGCAAGATCAAACACGTCATTTACGTGATCAAGGAAAACCGCGGCTATGATCAGGTTCTTGGCGACCTCCCGCGGGGTAATGGGGATCCATCTCTGACCCTTTTCGGGCGGGAAATCACCCCGAATCAGCACGCGCTGGCCGAGCGCTTCATCCTTTTGGACAACTACTACAACAACGCCCCCGTCAGCGGAGAAGGCTGGACATGGTGCACTCAAGGCCTGGCAAATGAATTCGTCATACGCTCCATCCCCTATATATACCAGCTTGCCCTTCCGACTTACCAAATAAATTATGATTTCGAGGGACAAAATACAAACTATATCACCGGAGGATATCCGGCCAAGGACCAGGATGGAAATTGGCTCTCCTCCTCGCAACAGCCCGCCTCGCCAATCACGAATGTTGCAGAAGCGCCAGGCGGATATATCTGGGACAAGGTCAATGTTTCCGGCCTCACCTACCGCAACTACGGGTTCTACTACTCGACCGGAGTCCCATCAAAAGGTCCCCCGTTCCAGATTCCGGACAACTATCCCACCGTGAAGAATCTTTGTCCTCCCGGACACATCCCGACTCCGCTCGATCAGGTTGCCGGATTCAGCGACTATGACTTCCGCAGGTTCGATTTCGGCTATGCCGATAGTGACGCCTGGGTGAAGTACAATTTGTCTGCCTCCGACATAGGACTAACCACCGGGTCACCCCCCGGGTATTATCATTCGCCCAATTCACCCACTCCGGCAATGCCGAGCCGTTTCTCGGAGTGGAACCGCGAGTTTCAGGAGATGTTGACGCAGGACCCCAGCGGCAACAGTGTTCCCGCTTTTATGATGGTACGCTTCATGCGGGATCACACCATGGGGACAAACCCGACATTTGCCTCCCCGCGTGCAATGATGGCCGACAATGACTACGCCGTAGGCGAACTGGTGGACGCCGTGAGCAAAAGCCCCATCTGGAACAGCACCGTGATTTTCGTCATCGAAGACGACGCCCAGTTCAGTCCCGATCACGTTGACTCCCATCGTTCCTTCTGTCTTGTGATAAGTCCCTGGATTAAACAAGGGACTCTGGACTCGCATTTTTACGACACGATAAGCGTGCTCAAGAGCATAGAACTTCTGCTCGGCTTGTCTCCCATGAGCCAGTATGACGCCCTTTCCAATCCCATCCGTTATGGCTGGGACACCGCTCCCAACAACAACGCTCCATACGATGCCCTGCTGCCTCCCTTAAATATCATTCGCGAGGTAAATCCGCAGATAGGGTCGCTTGGCCGGAAAGACCCGCGTCGACAAATGGCGATCCAGTCCAGTAAAATGAATTGGAAAGTCGCCGACGCCGCACCACATCGACTCCTCAATGAGATCATCTGGAAAAGCGTCAAGGGTCCAAATTCAAAGTCGCCGGAACTCCAAGTCAGCAAATTGAGCTTTCTTAGCGGATCCCGGGGTGATGGCGATGACGACTGAGTGAGACGCTGGATTAGAATAGGAGAAAGAT
>CAZACO010000485.1:0-3828 GCA_964483185.1 uncultured Desulfobacteraceae bacterium | reverse complement strand
GGAGCACCTGCCGCCGGTCCGGGCTTGCCGTAAGACTCGCTATGGTTTGAATTGAGCCAAGCATCTGTATCATGATGGCAACATTACCGTTAGCGCTTCCCCGAATTTGATCAAACGATTCGGTCACCAGGCTCGCGAAGGTCGGTCCGATGGCTATGATCCTCAGTTCTCCGTCCTCATAGCGGCGCGATGAAGGGATTCCCCGACTGGCCAGCCGTGCCAGAATTGCCGTTAGATAATTCAGGCACATCACAGCCGTTGTGGTGTCGTTGATACCGGGTGAGAGAGCGCGCAACGCCATATCCACGATCTGTCTGATGCCGAAAGCACAGTCCTGATGCACTGTGCGGTGCCGATCTATACTATAGGCCGCCTGCAGGGCTGCGATGATATCTTTTTCTAGCGGGACCACCAGAGTGAGTGAGGCGAGCGTTTCGTTTTGTACCACAAAATGGCCGATGCCGATTTCCATCCGCACGACGGTCTTGTGCTTCCGCGCTAAACTTAAAAGCGCTGCATTATCCACGCTTTGGATGTAACCATTCTT
Organism: uncultured Desulfobacteraceae bacterium; assembly: GCA_964483185.1. GTDB lineage: Bacteria > Desulfobacterota > DSM-4660 > Desulfatiglandales > Desulfatiglandaceae > CAZACO01. Next base: position 3,281 of record CAZACO010000485.1, on the reverse strand, counting down.
CCTTGCGGGAACGGCCTGCCAGTTTCGCTCCGTCAGGGGGAGCCCTGTCTGATTCTCCTGACTATCCATCGGCTCATGTCCAATTTTCTCCGGAAAGAGCATGTCGACGGCCGTTATGGTTTCATCGGCCACATTGGCAATAATGCTCGAAGCCTGAATCGAAGCAGCGATGTGATGAATGAAGAAAATGAGAAAGCCAATGCCACTCATCGCCAGTACCATTGCGAAAAAAACGGCCAGGCTTGGAACAAATCCGCCCTCATCGATGCCGCGAATGGTGCGCAATACGATCAGGCAATAGGCGAAAATGCCGCTGAAGACTCCCAGTACGACCTGCGTAACGCGGTCACCCATGAAGTTTCTGAGGATACGCGAGGTGTATTGGCTCGAGGCCAGCACCAGAGCCAACAGGGTCATCGAAAACGTGACCCCCACAACGGTCATCATCGAGCCGGCAATCGTGGACAAAATCTCGCGCGAGCCTTCCGCACTGGCACCAAACAGATACGGCCAGCGAGCCAGCCATTGTGAGTTCGCGGGGAAATGCGCTTGAACCAATGCCATCGCGAGGGCAATGCTGAATGCAAGAATCAGCGAAGGCACAAACCAAAAGCTTGACCGCAGATTGCTCAAGAGTTGTTTTATCTTATTCATTAGTTATCTCCATTTCCAGTTAAAAACGCAGCAACTCCTCCGTTTGAGGGATCCCTGCCGCTTCAAATCTTATATTGCAGGTTGGATTACTTTCATCCATGGCCAAGATCCTTTGTTATCTTTTACTAGTGTCTTAGCAGTATTAATAAGTTGCTGTTTTTTCATTTTCAAAGTATTGTGTAGTATCTATAGATTAATGCTGCCAAAGAATCAGAGCAGATTCCAGAGGTATTGAAACTCCTGACAGGTTTGGTATTACCCACGGAGTATAATCTGCTACAGGATGATTTGCTTTTACCGATGACTGACTTAGTCTTGTTTTTTAGTTGGAACAATCAACACAGGAATGGAACTATGATTTAAAACTTTCTCAGTCACACTTCCAATTAATATTTTTTCCAACCATTTTTGGCTGTGGGATCCAACAACAATAATATCTGAATGCTCCTCTTTTGCAGTCTGCAGAATAGAATCAGAAATATCACCTTCTCCTACCAGAGTCTTAATACTTTTATCTCCAAGGTGTTGCCTTGATTTGTCAAGAAATTCCAGAGAGGTTTTCTTGAGTCCCTGAACATTGTCTAATTGCAAGGGACCTACGTCAATATAACCGGAAAAACCCATTATCGGCGAATATCCCGATGTGGAATAAAACACAGGATCTGATATTACATGAAGCAGTACTACTTCGGCATTCATGGATTTTGCCATAGAAAAACCTGCCTCTGCAACTTTTTGTGCAGTTGGATTATAATCAAGTGCAATCAATACATTTTTCATCTTTTTTTTATTATGTTCTATTAAAGGACGACGGTCCTGTTTATATTATAACCATTCCAAGCTGTCAATTAACAAACCCAGCTGAAAACCATTAACTAACCTGATAAGAATTTGGGTCCAATATTAATGCGACATACCCACTGATCCGTTTCCATGCATCATCCCACCAATCCAATGTCCACCACCAAGTAAAAGAAAAACCACTATTATAACTACAATCGCAATAATATAGACTGCTATTGTGCTCTTCCCAAAAAACCTATTTGCGCTCATAATTTTCTCCTCCTCTTATTTAAGTTAATAAAAACAATACTAATTCTCAGTTCTCACATTGGTTAAAATTATATCAGGCATTAAATGCTCCTAAAGTCCAGATATCTTCTGCAGTAATACGCAGATGATAATTTGGGAATGACAATACAGGAATAAAAGCTTTGTTTATAAACTGATGAGCATAATTGCCCAACAGTAAATTTGAAATACTCTTCTCCTGCTCGGTCATTATTGAAATAAGGTCAGCGTCTATTGATCTTGCATAATCAAGAGTTAAATCAGTCAGGTTGCTGCCATGAAGATGTTCTACCGTATATGGTATTTTATGAGTATCAAGGTAAGAAGCCACCTGTTCAGCATATTGATACAGCTTTTTCACAGTACTTTTCAATTTTGAAAGACTTATGGTAAGCACATGAATTTCTGAACCAAACATCTTCGCCAAATCAACAGTATATGGGACCTTTTCCCTTGTCTGAAAAGTAAAGTCCAGGGGTAAAACTATTTTATCAATATTTTCAGGTATTCTGCCTCTTCTGACTGTTATAACCGGATTCTTCGAATGAGAAGTAATTTTGTATGCATTACCTCCAATGAACAATTCTTCAAAACCTGATGCCCCATGTGTTGATAGTACTATCATGGAGTCCTCAGACTTCTCGGCCAGGCCAGTAATTTCTTTAAATATTCTACCCTCTGTTATCGTATAACTCAAGGCAGGATTGCTTTTCCTTTTGTACTTTAGAAGTATACCTTCAAATTTCATTTTTACATTATTATACTCCTTTTCCGGCAGCTCATTATCAGCAGTATCGGTATTCTTACCGATGACATGAACCATTTGGATATTCGCACCGGCCTTATCAGCCAGCATCAACGCCATATTCAAACCAGTTAATGATTCATCTGAGAAATCGAGAGGAACGATGATTGTCTTCATTATTTTTTATTTTTTACTTTTTAAAATATACAATAGCTGCAACTTTCGGTTCTCAAAGACGGATTGACTGTGAATTCTGAGATACCCTTTTGTCTGAGCCATAATATTTTCACATAGAATACTCAGCTAAATCGATGGCCTCAGCCAGGCTTGTGTATTCTGGATGCTGCCATAAGTCATTTGCAGGTGTACCCTCCGTCAATAACTAATTCACTACCGGTAACAAACTTTGATTCCTCGGATACCAGATAAAGTATTCCATAAGCAATATCTATCGCTTCACCAACGTGTCCAATTGGATGCAGACTATCAAGATGTTTTCGGAAACCGCTGTCTTTTTTACCTAATTCTTCTACCAGGGGAGTCCAAATAAATCCCGGATGTACAGAATTTACTCTTATATTGTCTTTTGCATATATTAAGGCATCATTTTTAGACATCAATCGTACTGCACCTTTAGATGCATGATAAGGTGGAATATCACCGGCACCAACTAAGCCATAGATTGAAGAAAGATTTATAATGCTTCCTCTACCTGCTTTTTTCATATGAGGAATTGAATATTTGGTACAGAAAAAGACTCCTTTAACGTTCACATTCATGACAGTATCCCACTCCTTCTCGGTTAATTCAT
>CAZACO010000484.1:0-3849 GCA_964483185.1 uncultured Desulfobacteraceae bacterium | reverse complement strand
CGTCCTGGAGAAAATGGCCGGAGAATACGGCGACAGGCCGGATGATGAAGTAGAAGCTGAACTCTTGAAGCGGCTTTCCAAAAAAAACTACATCCCCGACAGGGTTAAGGGGGACTACGCAAAGGCCTTTTTGCGGGAATTCAGAAAATTCCTAGGAAAACCGTACAAGGAGGAAAGCTCTGGAGGCGTGGAGATCAAGGTTTTAGGACCGGGATGCCCCCAGTGCGATCGACTTGAACAGGAGCTCATGCAGGTCATGACGGAAACCGGGATCATAGCCGACATCGAGCACGTTCGGGACATCAAGGAGATCGGCAAATACGGGATTATGGGGACGCCTGGCCTGATAATCAACGGCAAGGTCAAGTCCGTAGGCAAAGTGCCGCTGAAGTCAAAAATGATGGAATGGCTGAAAGAGGCCGAAAAGGATCTCAAAAAGTAGGAGAATCTAAGGAGGCGAATGATGGAAATCAAAGTGCTGGGGCCGGGATGTCCCAAATGCGAGCAGACGGAGAAACTGGTGAGAGAAGCCATTCAGGAATCAGGTGTAGAAGCTTCTGTTAACAAGGTCAAGGACGTCATGGAAATTGCCAAGCATGGGGTTTTCATGACCCCGGCTGTAGTGGTGGACGGAGAGGTCAAGAGCGTCGGCAAGATTCCAAGTAAGGATGAGATCAAATCCTGGATTCAGAAATAGCCTTGAATAAAGAGAGAAGAATGGAGAAGGAAAAGGCTGAAGACTGCTGTGCGGGAAATGGAAATATCATGTTGCTTGCCTGTTCAGGGGCCTCTAATGTGGGACAGATATCAAACCAGGCCGCTGTTGAACTGACTCAGGAAGGATTCAGAAAGATGTTCTGTCTGGCCAGTGTGGGAGGCCATCTCAGCGGCTTTGTCCGGTCCGCCAAGGATGTTCCCGAGATGGTGGCCATCGATGGATGTGAGATCGGCTGCACCACGGCGATCCTTACGCATGCCGATGTGCCGATAAAAGGCTATCTTGTTCTCACCGGTCTTGGGATTGAGAAGAATAAAGACTTCAATCTCAAGAGAGAAGATATCGACAAGGCCAAAGAGGCCGTGAAAAAGTCTTGCGAAGGGGCCCTCTCCGCTCAACCCGTTCAAGGAAGCACTGCGGCAGGCTGCTGTTGTGGTTAAGACAAATCAGGAGATTTTATGACCAGATATAAATTGATATTGGGTGGTTTTGTCTGCATGTGGTTTGCGTATTTTCATATCGCTGAGGTTCATGCGGACAAACCGATGCCTCAGACCGTTGAACAGGCATACCCGGGGCTTGCCTCAGGGATGCTGAAGAAGGCAAGGATGGTCCCTATGAAAAAGGGGGATCTGCTGGTGACAGAGGGGATTGAGATCCGGGAATCTCAGCTCAACGAGAAACTCGAAAAGGCCGATCCGAACATCCGGGAGCAACTCAGGAAGAACCTCTTTTTCATCCTGGAACAGGAAGCCATGGGAGCGCTCCTCGTCAAGGAAGCGCGGTCATCGGCAGGCACCAAAAAGGGGCTCTCAGACGAAGAAGCCATTCAAGCCTATCTGGACAACAAGTTCCGTGATATTCACGTGTCGGATGACGAAGCAAAGGCCTTCTATGAATCCAACAAGGAGATGGTGGGCGGGCTCCCCTTTGAGCAGGTAAAAAACTCAATTATCCAGGTTCTAACCCAGCAGAAGAAACAGGATGCCTTTGCCGCCTACCTTCAGGGGTTGGGCGGGAATGCGGATATCCAGGTCAAGCAAGAATGGGTCAAGGCCCAATACGCCCTGGCAAAAGACAACCCGGTGGACAAGGCCCGCATGTCAGGCAAACCCAGTATGGTGGAGTTCGGTGCAAAGGGATGTGTCCCGTGCGACATGATGCAGCCGATCCTGGATAACCTCAGAAAGAAATACCCGGATAAGCTCAACGTGGTTTTTGTGCACGTGGGAGAAAATCAGGTACTGGGGGCCCGCTATGGCATTCGGTCGATCCCGGTTCAGGTTTTTTTTGACAAGAACGGCCAAGAGATCTCTCGACATGTGGGATTTTATGCTGAGAAAGAGGTCTTGAAGCGACTGGCAAAGTTGGGGGTCAAATAGATGCAGAAACGGAACCAGATGATTGTACAATGTATCAAGGGCCTTCTGCTCATGATTTGCATCCTCAGCCTGATCCTTTCCGGGTGCTCATCCGACGAAGCCCCTCCATCCCATTCACAGTCGCCCGGTGCTGTACCGGTCAAGGGGATGCCCACCATGGTGGATCTGGGCGCCAACGAGTGCATCCCCTGCAAGATGATGGTGCCGGTCATGGAAAAGGTGGAGAAGAAATACAGGGGAAAGGCCGCCATCGTGTTTATCGACGTATGGAAAGACAAGGAACAGGCCAAACGGTTCGGGATTCGCGCGATTCCCACACAGATCTTCTTTGACAAAGAGGGTAAGGAGGTCCGCCGCCATGAGGGATTCATGGGCGAAGCGGACATTGATCGGATCTTTAAAGAGATGGGCGTGGGTTAGCCGACGATTTGGAGGATGTGAATGCTCGAAAATATCTTTCTCACTGTCAATCAATGGATTGCGGGGGGAACGTCCATCGCCGCGGTGGGTTGTTTTGTCTGGGGCATGATCAGCGTGGTCTTCAGCCCCTGTCATCTGGCCTCCATCCCCCTGATCGTGGCCTATGTGGGGGGTCAAGAGACGTTGCTGAAACCGAGGCAGGCGGCCAATTATTCCATCGCCTTCACCGTGGGTCTCTTTATCACCATCGCCCTGATCGGTATCATCTGCGCCCTCCTGGGCCGCATGCTCGGGGACGTGGGAAGTTACTGGCAGATCCTGGTGGGCCTGGTGCTGGTCTGGGTGGCGCTGGGTATGCTGGGCGTTGAAAAATGCTCTATGTCCGGAAGCCTTCTTTACAAACTCAAACTCCGCGGAATTGGCGGGGCCCTGGCCCTGGGCCTGGCCTACGGGGTCCTTTCCGGCTCCTGCACCTTCGGGTTCATCGCCCCCATCCTGGCCATTGTCACGGTCCAGGAGAAAGTGGTCACCGGGATTTTGTTTATCCTCTTGTTCGCCATCGGTCACTGTCTCCCAATTGTTGTGGCCGGGAGTTCCACGGCCGCGGTGAAACGGCTGATGGAAAACAGCGCCTGGCAGGGGGCCGGCAACTGGTTCCGTAAGGGGGCAGGGGCAATGATTGGCTGCCTGGGGCTCTATTTTATCGTAAATCCTCTTATTACGGCGTGATGCAGCCGGCAAAAACAAGACATTGTGAAGGAGAGATAACATGTCAGACGCACGTCTATTGGCCGAGTGGTTCCCGGAGTTCGCAGAGCATCTGGATAAAATGGACGAAACCTACAGGCAGATGCGAACTATCGATGAAAAGACCTATCAGTTTATCTGCTTCGCCCTGGCCATCAAGGCCCGGTCAAAACCCTGCCTGCTGAAGCATTTTATGGGCGCTTTGGAAGCCGGTGCCACAGTTAAGGAGTTGGCCTATATCATGGCCCTGACATTTAGAGAAGCCGCAGGCGGTGATGACTGCTGGACCCACGATGCCTTGGGGGACTACAAGGCACTCATAGCCGAGGGACTCAAGAGTTCGGAATGTTGCGTCCGATAGGACGGTGTGATCTTGCCGGTTGGGTCTCCGAGGAAATATTTCCCCTATGCCTTAGAAACGCCTGCCGGTGTATGCCACGTGACGTGTAAACCGTGATTGAAAAATAAAGATCAGTAAACAGCGGAGTTCAGTAGGAATAGACCAAATGCCCAAGTATGAAGGCCTTGTCGCAAGTGTCAAGGGAAACGGCAAAGCGGAAGTTGTCATTGAGCCGGTCAGTT
>CAZACO010000483.1:1562-3849 GCA_964483185.1 uncultured Desulfobacteraceae bacterium | reverse complement strand
TAAGGGGCTAAAAGAATATCAGAGGAGGGAAGACCATGAAGATCAAAGCCAATGGCATACATATGAATTACGAGCTGGCAGGAAAGGAAGACGCAGAGGTGGTGATGCTGGGCCATTCTCTCGCATCGAGCCTGGCGATGTGGCGGCCCCAGATGGATGTGCTGAGCCGCCATTTTCGGGTGCTCTCTTATGACACCCGGGGTCACGGGGGCACCGATGCGACAGCGCCCCCTTACACACTCTCACAGTTGGGGCAAGACGCTGTGGCCTTACTGGATGCCTTGGGTATCGATATAGTACACTGGGTCGGGCTGTCCATGGGCGGGATGATCGGCCAGTACATCGCTTTGAACCACCCGGGACGGTTCAGGAGTCTCTCCCTGTGCGATACGGCCGCGGTGCTTCCCAAAGAGGCCGACCCGGTCTGGCAGGAACGGATCGATCTGGCCTGCAGGGAGGGGGTGGCGCCCCTGGTCCAGCCCACCCTGGAGCGCTGGTTTACCCCTCCCTATCTGGCCCTCAACCCTCCCATGGTGGATATCATCCGACGCCATATCCTGGCAACGCCGGTGAACGGCTATATCGGCTGCAGCGAGGCCATACGGAAGCTCGATTACCTGGAGCGGCTCTCTGAGATAAAGATCCCCACCCTCATCATGGTCGGTGAGGATGATCCCGGAACCCCTGTGGATGCGGCCCGGATCATGCACGACCGCATTCCGCAATCGAAGTTGGTGGTGCTCCCCTCTGCGGCCCATCTTTCAAATATAGAACAAACGGAAGGCTTTAACCATGCCCTTATGGCGTTTTTAACAGCTGTTTCTACTCAATAGATGCCTAACGAAAGGACTCACGAATACGACCATTCCCCGTGGGCTATGCGATCTCAGCGGTGAAGTCAAAGGAGGATGTCCATGAAAAAATGGATACTGATCATCGGAGGAGCACTGGTATGTCTCATCGTGGCAGCAGCCGGGGGCGGTTATCTGTGGTTTCAGCACATCGTAAACACGAGCCTCCCCCAGATCTCGGGAGACATCCACATCTCTGGCATCAAAGAAAAGGTGGAGATTATACGAGACACCTACGGTGTGCCCCATATTTATGCCCAAAACGAGCCCGACCTCTATTTTGCCTTCGGGTACGCCATGGCCCAGGACCGCCTGTGGCAGATGGACTTCATCCGCCGTTTGGGCCAGGGACGCCTTTCAGAGATCTTCGGCGAAGATTTCGTGAAGGTGGACCGCTATTTCAGGTCACTCACGGCCGCCGGCATGAACAAAGAGATGCCGGCAGGATATGCCCCCCTATTCCGCGCCTTTACCAACGGGATCAACGCCTGTCTCAAAACCGATAAGGATCGCCTCCCGATTGAATTCAAGCTGCTTCGCTACGAGCCCGAGCCATGGCAGGTAGATGATTACATCTCTGCCGTGAAGGTCATCACCTGGGCCCTCAGCGCAGGCTGGAAGATTGATCTGACGGCCGGGGAAATCCTGAAAAAAGTGGGGGATCACCGGTTCAGAGATGCCTTCCCTCTCTGGCCCGATCGAGCACCCTTCATCATTCCGCCTGAGTCCCCTGCCCGCTCCCTCATTGCATCGACCGCCCTTGAAGCAGCGGCCCGCATCGAGGGACTGATCACCCTCCCTGCTGCAGGGGCCAGCAACAACTGGGTCGTCTCAGGAAAGAAATCGGTCAGCGGCCAGCCGATCCTGGCAAATGACACCCACCTGTCGCTGACCAATCCCTCGTTCTGGTGGGAAGTGCATTTATTCTGCCCCACCATCGATGCGTCTGGATTTGTCGCTACAGGAATTCCAGGGATGCCGATCGGTCAAAACCGCCATGTTGCCTGGGGCATCACCAATACAATGGTGGATGATGTGGACTTCTACATAGAAAAGACCCATCCCGATAACCCCCGCCAGTACTGGTACCGGGACCACTGGGAGGACATGACGATCAAGGTCGAGACCATCCGGGTCAAGGGGAAAGAACCGGTCAAGGCAGAAATCCTGTTGACCCGCCACGGCCCGATTGTCACGGATACGGGGGCAGGTTCAACTGAAAGCCCGATCTCAGCCAGATGGGCCTTCACCGAGGCCAACCAACCGGTTCAGGCCGGTTCCCTCCTCCTGAAGGCAAAAGACATCCAGGAGGTCAAGGAGGCACTCAGATACTGGGTGGTGCCGGGACAGAACTTTGTGTTTGCGGACACCAGCGGGAATATCGGCTACTGCTGCTGCGCGACCGTTCCGATCCGGCTGAAAGGAGACGGCCTCCT
>CAZACO010000483.1:0-1462 GCA_964483185.1 uncultured Desulfobacteraceae bacterium | reverse complement strand
CTCACCTTTGAACATGTACTCGGGAAAAAGAAACCCCTTGACCGGATATTCAATCTGGGACCGTTTCCAGTGGGAGGAAGCCTGCTCACGATAAACAAGAAAAAATACCCTCTGGATAAGCCCTACCATGCCAACCACGGGGTTTCCATGCGGCTGATCGTCGATTTCTCCAACATGGACAATTCCCTCCACGTCCTCCCCACCGGTGAATCCGGCCAGCTCAAAAGCCCCAATTACAGGGATCAGATCCCGCTCTACCTGAGCGGCCGATACCATCCTTCCTGGCCGAACCGGCGTGATGCTGAAAAGCATGGCAGGGGAACCCTTACGTTGATCCCGGGTTAGGGATCGAAAGACGAAGATTTCTCGGGCTGATCATCGGTCGATTTTCACCCGTCTTCGAATGAACCGTGACGGCCCGCGCCTTTTGCAAATCGGGCTGCCCCATCCAGCGTCTCCCCGCTTTTAATGGTCTCCAATCCAAGAAGAAATTCGTTTTTCATGGCCTCATCAAAAGAAATATCGAATTGCTCGTAGGCCGATCGCCGATCGCTCAGGAGACATCGCTGCGGGAACCGGATGATCTGCCGGGCCAAGGCCTCTGCCTCTGCCCTGGCCTTCCCGGACGCAACAACCCGGTTGGCCAATCCCATACTGAGTGCCTCCTCGGCCTCAACCGGTCGACCGGTAAGGATCATGTCCAGGGCACGGGAAAGACCGATCAGACGCGGCAGTCGGACCGTTCCACCATCTATCAGCGGCACACCCCACCGCCTGCAGAATACCCCGAACACCGCATCCCGCGCTACAACACGCATGTCGCACCAGAGGGCAAGTTCGAGCCCCCCGGCCACCGCATAGCCTTCCACGGCTGCGATCACCGGCTTTTCCATCAGGAGTCGCGACGGTCCCATCGGCCCGTCGCCGTCTTCTGTCAAACGGTTGGCACGACCCTCCGCAAAGCCCTTGAGATCCGCACCTGCACAAAAGCATCCCCCGGCCCCGGCAAGGACCGCGACCCGCGCCGCTTTGTCGGCCTCAAACGACCTGAACGCGTCGGCCAACGCGTCGGCGGTCGAACGATCCACTGCGTTTTTAACTTCTGGACGATTGATAATGACCGTTGTGACAGCCCCGCTTTTCTCGGTAATAACACACATCTTCTCCTCCATTCAGGCCATTACCCGGGCCATGAAAGCAACGCCGGTTTCGGCAGAAGCTGCTGCTCTCCCCTTATTGTTAACCCCTTCGTTGCATAAATAAAATGCCAAGATAGGCTTAACGGATTATAAATACAGGCTATTTTCCAATTTTTGAATGCATTCCTGGAATCCACTGCAGGTGGCATCCTGAACGCAGGAAAAACAGCCGTTTTATTTACCCTGCGGGAAAGCCGATGATATCCCGCGGCGGGATTTCGCAAGCTCAACCTGCATCTCCGGAGCCTGTCCGCCTCTGGAGG
>CAZACO010000482.1:0-3855 GCA_964483185.1 uncultured Desulfobacteraceae bacterium | reverse complement strand
TGTGCTTTGTGTCTCTGTGTGATAAATTTTTGGTTGCGGCTATCCGCGTTAGAGTATAAGTGGCTGAGCGCTCGGGGTCAACCCAATTTATGAGAAGAGATCCGGTTGTCATGGGAAGGGACCGACCAGGTTCAAAGCAATCTCACCTTGTCACTGACCGGATGTCCTGTCTCATCCATCCCTGACAGAAGCTCAAGACGGTGAGTACCGCGTCCCTGAGTGATTCGAGGAGGCCTCCCCCGGAACGGCCTTTTTTGAATGCGCTTCAGGTAATTTTCTGTTATCATACCAATTTTCCTGACACGGTAGAGGACAACTCCATGACCATAACCATCGTGACCATCTTCATCATTGTCTACATCGGGATGATCCTGGGTGGATTCCCCGGTCTGAAACTGGATCGTGCAGGCATTTCCCTGTTAGGGGCCATCGCCGTTCTCGCATTCGGTGCCATGAGCCCGCAGGCCGCCTGGGATTCGATCGACTACAGCACGATCGGGCTTTTGTTCGGCCTCATGATCCTTTCCGCCCAATTCGCCATGGCAGGCGTCTACGAGGCCTTCTCCAATGTTCTGGTGAACCTCCGGGTGGGCCCCCGTACCTTGCTTGCCCTCCTCATTGCCGTGTCTGGGATTCTGGGCGCCTTATTGACCAACGATGTGGTGGCCGTTGCCATGGCGCCTGTTCTCTTGCAGATTTCCAGGGAGCGGGATCTGAATCCGGTGCCATTTCTCCTGGCGCTGGCCTGCAGCACCAATGCCGGTTCCACCGCGACCATCATCGGCAGCCCCCAGAATATCCTGATCGGCCAGAACCTCCACCTCTCGTTTACCGGCTTTCTGTACGATGCCGGCATCCCGGCCCTCATCTCTCTGGGTGTAATCTGGGTCGTCATTTCCCTTTTTTACCGTGGCAAATGGCAATCGGAGAAGCGGTTGGATGAAAGGGATCCGGATGCCACGCCCTTTGACCGATGGGAAATGATCAAAGGGCTCCTGGTGGCCATCGGCATCATCGTTGCGTTCATGTTTACAGAATGGCCCCGTGAGCTGGTGGCCTTGGCCGCCGGCGGGCTTCTGTTGATCAATGGTCGCTTCCGGTCAAAAGCGATGCTTGACTACGAAGACTGGCAGTTGCTGGTCCTTTTCATCGGTCTGTTTGTGGTCAACGCCGCCTTTCAGCAGACCCACCTGCCGCAGCAGTGGATCGCTGATCTAAGGGGTATCGGCATCGATTTACAAAGCACCGCATGGATCTTTATGTTGACCGCCGTATTGAGCGACGTCGTGTCCAATGTCCCGAGCGTCATGTTGCTCATCCCCTTTGCCGAGACGCACATGGCCGGACCGGCCATGGCCCTGGCGAGCGGGCTGGCCAGCAACCTGATCATCATCGGCAGCCTGGCCAATATCATTGTCGTGGATGCAGCCGGCCGTCAGGGACTGAAGATATCCTTTGGTGAACATGCACGCGTCGGGGTTCCCATTACCCTGATCTCCCTCCTTGTGGCGGCCGGCTGGCTGTGGCTTCGCGCCGCAAGGTGGGTGTAAACGCAAAGACGACACTTCCGGGATGGTGAAAGCTGATCGGATTGCCTCATGATCGGCGCCTTCCCGCTCTTCGGCGGGATCAGATCATACAACCCCGCCTATCGTGGGGATTCAAAGGACGGACGTCCAACTCGCCAGAGGCGAGCAAGCACTTGTCCGCCTTCGGTGGATCGAATGAACCTGCACTCACACAGATAACCGATAACGAATAACCGATAACCAAACGAAGTCTCATACGAGCGGACTACAACAAGGAGGCGAGACCATGAAGGGGAAAAAAGATGAGCGCCGGCATCATGCACAGGTTGCCAGCGCCATACCGGGACGGCTCCGTATCAAGCTTCATCCGTTGCACCGGAGTCAGGAGACGATGGACGGGATCAAGCGCGGTCTGGATCCCCAGGGAGGCGTTCACGATGTCAGGCTCAACCGGTCGACCGGAAGCATTACGGTCAGGTACGACCATGGCCGCCACAGTACAGAAAGCATTCTGGGCCTGTTAGAGGACCTGGATGTGGTGGTGCAATCATTGGGGCATGCACCGGTCATGGAAAAACCGGAGCAGGGTACCGGTGAAGGCGTTGGCTCAGAGGGATTCTTGGCAGCCGTCAATGATCTCAACCAGAGGATATATGGCAAAACCGGTATCCCTGTTGACCTGAAGATCGTTTTACCTCTCGCCTTTGCATGTGCAGGGCTCTGGTCCATCGGCAAGAAAGGCCTTATGATCGAAAGCGTTCCGGGCTGGCTCTTCCTCTGGTTTGCATTCGATATGTTCGTGAAGCTGCACCCGGCGCATCGCTGATCAGAGCGGCATCGTTTGTGTCCGCGGTTGTTGCCAACATCAGCCTCTTTTCTCTTATTCACCAAAGATAACACGGGCACGGGTAGTTTACCCTATGCATATGTCGTGAAGTCGTACCAGCAGATATATTCTTCTCCAACCATGCGCCAGGCAAAGGCCCACATACACCCGCATAGATCCGACCGTCACTCAATCTGGATCAATTCCTTTGTTTTCATACCGATCTATACAGAAAGTTTCTCCCACCGGAGGAGCAGCGCAACGGCCATACCTGCGATAAAACCCGCCGCCAGATTGGACGCGAGGGTGATACCCAGAATCAATATCGCGACAAAATAGTCCTTGCGACGGTCCAGGTCCATAATGGTGAGGGTCAACTGGGAGCCCGCAAACATGAGCAGAACGCCCAGGATAGACATGGGCAGCAGGTTTAAGAAATTGACAATATTGTTGCCGAGAAGAATGGCCAGTGCCACGAAAATCAGCCCGATCATCACATTGGACCCTGCCGTTCGCGCGCCAAAACGATAATGCGCCGCCAGTCCGCCGGCCCCGTGGCACAGCGGCATGCCGCCCAGGAAAAAGCTGAAAAAATTGGCCAGCGCCATGCTCACGCAGGCCTTTCGATTGGTTAGCCTTGCTGACCCTTCTCCGAAATATTCCTTTGAAAGGTCCGTATATGCCAGTACCGCGTTGCCCAATGTCATTGGCAGCTGGGGCAACACCAGAGCAAACAGGGCAAAGGTGAAATCGGCCTTTCCCGGAAAACCGAAAGGTAATATCTCCGGCAGATAAAGGCCGATGCCTCCACTGCCCAGATCAGCCTTGGCGCCCAGGGCCATGCCCGTTATGACCCCGCCCGCCACAACGATCAGGCCGGCCGGAAATTTTCGGTTATCCAGGAGCAGCAGCGTGATTATGCCGCCGACGCTGCCAATCACCAGACTTATCGGTATGAAGCCGATGGACTGAAAGGTGAGATACGGTTCCACCGCATTTTGAAGGGTCTGAAACGTGGATGTCCCGATCATGAATTTGATGCCACCCGAAATCAGCAGTGCTCCGGTGGACAATTGCACCCCGCGAATGACCGATTTGGGGGTGACCTTCCGGATGATGTCAATGGCCCCGGTAACCCCGATAAACAACAGAAAAAGTCCCATAAGCAAAGACGACGCCGAGATCTGGTTGGCACTCATCGAGGTGGCAATGGCATAGGCCCCTATAACCTTCATCGGCTGGACCGGCACCGTAATTCCGAAATAGATTCCCGAGACGATATAGAAGACGCCGATACTCAAAAACAGCCCCAGGGGGTTAAGGCCATTCAAAAGGACCATGGCGATGGCAATCGGAAGGAGTGTGCCGAGATCACCCAAAGACCCGGATAGTTCCATTCGATCAAACTTGAACCGTTCGGACATGGAGTCTCCTTCCTAATCGAAAAAGGACTGATGTAACAGTTTGACGCACGACACAAAAAGGATGGGTATACGGCGG
>CAZACO010000481.1:0-3858 GCA_964483185.1 uncultured Desulfobacteraceae bacterium | reverse complement strand
TTGGCCATTGAGGTCGACACGGATGCCGAGCGTACCTATATGAACACACTGGCCCAAAAATTGGGTTTAAATGAATCGGATCTTGACGACATTTACAGAACTCTGGGGATTGATAAACCTTAAACTAAGTGCTCTTATTCGTAAATACGGTAACGTATTATCAGTATTAATAAGTTCCATGCACAATCATAACTTTTCGATACATTCCCTGTCAAAAAGGGAATTCTTATCAATGGAGGTCTTATAGAAGGGGTCAAAATGAGAAAGATAGCAGTCAGTATAGGGCTTATAACTTTAATGTTAAGTGGATGCGGATTAAGTCAACTATCAATCGGTTCACTGACAAAAGTAAGCAAACAGCCGCGTTTCATAGATGCCTCATCTCATCCAAAAGTCAAAAAAGAGGCCATATTGCAACTGGATACTAAAGGGTATACAGGTGTCGTAGGCAACATCATCGTCACAAAAAATAAGGAGATTATCGCTTCTGACGACAAAGCAATCAGGGTGTGGGACAGATACGGGAAAGAAAAGCGAAAGATACTCGGGCAGATCGGAAACGGAAATGAAGGGACTATCTCTGCCATGGCATTAAGCAGTAATGAACAATATTTGGCTGTCGGGGGATTTTTGGATAAAAACGACGGTCGCGATGTTGGTAATATCAGAATCTACCACTACCCTACAGGCAAGCTTTACCGACTCCTTAAAGCACATGCTAATTCAGTTCTTGACCTTTCGTTCAGTAGTGATGGCAGATATCTCATATCCGGTTCTTCTGATACCACGGCAAAAATATGGGATGTAGAAAATAATTTTCAGCTCAAAAATACTATCTCTTTTCACACGCAAGACGTCTATGCCGTTAAAATCATTAAAACAGCCAATGTCTATTATGCTGTTACGGCAGGGTTTGATAATAAAATAGCGCTTTATAGTTTGGGAAAAAGCAAAGTGATCAAAAGTGATAAAGAAGCATTTAAATTACAATATTTGACTATCTCAGAAGAACATATCGCCGTTTGCGGAGACGGTCAAGAGATACAGATATATGATCACAGCCTAAACGCTGTCAAAAGAATTCATAATAAAACAAAACCGGCCGGAATCGCTTACAGTAAGGATGGGAAGCTTTTAATAGCCGGATCTAGGACAGATCCACATAGTATAAATATTTACATGGCTAAAGAGGATTACCAAAGAAAGAGCACCTTTGTACAACGCAATATAAATGTGCTCGGAAGAGTGAACTTTTTAGATGCCGATACAGTGGTAAGCGGAGATATCGGTGGATTCAAGATGTGGGATATAAATAACGGCAGGTTGAAACAGAAGATAGAGGGAGATGGGAGAGTAGTTTCACGTGTAGGTGTAGAGGGGGACAAAATTGCCTTGGAGCATCTTTTAGATTGGGAAGATCTAACTATAGTTAGAAAATCTTTCAACCTGAAAAACTTCACCATTTCCAATATCCAAAAAAATGAAAATTTCCAAGGCATCCGTACGGTTAACGGCAACTACACGCTTTCCCACAGAGGGGGTGGAAATTATGGATATAGCAATGCAGTACTTGATATCAAGAAAGATGGAGTGACGATCACTTCAATTACCAAAGATCGATACAACGGATATGGGCATACCTGCTATGGATGGTATAAAGATCTTGTTATCAGCGGCGGTATGCATGGATATCTTGAGATATATACAAAAGATGGCGTCAAAATCGCAACGCTTACCGGACATACTGGAGCTGTTACCAGTATTGCACTTGAGGGGGATAGGCTTATCAGTGGAGGCAGTGACAAAAAGATAATGGTATGGGACTTATCGAAATTAACAAAAAAAGAGATTAAGATCGATGAGGTATTTGTATCTGAGATGGTCAGGATGACGGGTTTGACAAGAGAGCAGGTGATCAGCCAGGCAAGACTTATTCAGGAAAAAAGCGGTAAAAATATTTATATTTCAGATATTCAAACGATGACCCCGATCCTGAACCTCTTCATCTCCAAGGACGACGAGTGGGTGGCATGGACAAATGAGGGATTTTTCAATGCTTCCAAAAACGGAGCAAAATATGTAGGCTACCATATCAACCAAGGTCCGAACAAAGAAGCAGAATATCTTTCTGTCGATAAATTCTATGACATTTATTACCGACCCGATCTCATCACAAAAGCCTTGAATGGTGAGAGTCTGGAACAATATGCCAAAAATATCAATATAGAAAAACTCCTAATCAACGGATTGGCTCCAAGCGTAGCTATAGAGACTTCATCGCAAAAAAGTAAAAAAAGGGATATAACTCTAAATTTAAAAGTGTGCGAAAAGGACGGAGGCTATGACAATCTAACGCTGTTTTTAAACGGAATGGCTGTTGATGTGCTCGGTAACGATAGAGGAATAAAAATTCAAAGAAAAGCAACTATTCAAGAGACGTGCTTCCGCTTTGATAAACTGATCTCGCTTCAAAACGGAGAAAACGTCATAGGTTTTAAAGCAACCAACAAAGCCGGAAATATAGAATCAAACCTGGATGAGATAAAAGTCACTTTCAAAGGCAGAAGCAGCCAAAAACCAAATCTCTATCTTTTAGCTATCGGCGTTGACAAATACAGAGATGGTGACCTGTGGTTGAAATACTCAAAAGCGGATGCAATGGACTTTACGAAGACTATCTCAACTGTCTCCAAACCGCTGTTTGAAAATATCTACACCTATAAGCTGCTCGACCAGGATGTAACAAAAGAGAAGATTTTAAAAACATTTGAAACGATAGGGTCAAAAACTACCAGAGAAGACGTCTTTATGCTTTATTTAGCGGGGCATGGAATTACCGATAGCAAAACAGGGGCGTACTTTTATCTTCCGGTTGATTTTAGATATAAAAATGAAAACAGTGTCAGAGAAAAAGGTTTGTCTCAAAATGATTTCAAACTGGCCCTGTCAAAGATCCAGGCGATGAAAACACTGACTATTTTAGATACATGCAACAGTGGAAGTTTTGCCGAAGCATTGGCGAGTCGAGGGGTACTCCAAAAAACGGCGATCAACAAACTCACCCGTGCGACAGGAAGAGCTACAATAGTGGCTTCAAGCAAAGACCAGGTGGCCCTTGAAGGATATAAAGGGCACGGGGTTTTTACCTATACTTTAATGGAAGCCTTGAACGGTCAAGGGTATGGACAAGACAACAAAATTACCATTAAAGAGCTGGCAACCTATATCGAAGAGATACTGCCGGATAGAACGTATGAGAAATGGGGATATGAGCAAATTCCCCAGTCAAATATAACCGGTAATGATTTTCCTATTGGAGTTAAATAAAAATAGTGTGCCGTTTGATAATGGCATGGATCGGGACTAAAGATAACAAGATTAAGGAGGGTAAAAAATGTCACAGTGGTATTTAAGTTATGACGGCAACCAGATCGGCCCGATGGATAAAGCCCAAGCCATGAGTCAGGCTCAACAAAATCCCAACGGACATGCCTGGCGGGAAGGGTTGGCAGAATGGCTTCCCATTTCACAGATTGCAGAATTAAGCGCTTCCAGTGCTTCCGTTCCTGAACCACCGTCTATTGCAGGTACATCCGCTGATGAGATCGATTTCAAAATTATCGGCTCGGAGATGCAATTTGTTGAAGTTGAACTCGACCCTGGTGAGAGTGCAGTGGCTGAAGCCGGTGCCATGATGTATAAAGACTATTCGGTAAATATGGAATCCATATTCGGAGATGGCTCCGGATCCGGTAAAAGCGGAGGATTCATGGACAAGCTGCTTGGTGCCGGAAAACGGCTGCTAACCGGTGAAAGTCTCTTTATTACGGTTTTTACGCACACAGGCCAAGGTAAAGC
>CAZACO010000480.1:0-3870 GCA_964483185.1 uncultured Desulfobacteraceae bacterium | reverse complement strand
ATTGGTGCCTCAACCATTTATAAAAGAGACATTGAGGCTTCGAAACGTGAATAGGAAACTCACTTGTGCCCGGATTTCATTTCTGGATGGGCACGAGTTAAGAAACGGTCAGTGGGAAATGGCAGGCCACCTGCGCATGGCCGATGGTGCGGAGTTGCGGGCTTTGGTTTTCACAGGTGTTCTGTCGCTTTGGGCAGCGGGCCGCAAAGGGGCAACCGGATGGATGGTGGCTGCTGTTATCTTGATTGAGTTCCGGCGAGAAGACGCCCCGGACGCTCTCGATCAAGAGGCTTGTATAAGGGTGGCGAGGGCTTTCCAGGATAGCGGAAGCAGGTCCCATTTCAACCATTTCGCCCTGGAGCATCACCCCGATCCTGTCACTGATCTTCCGGACAAGGCCGATATCGTGGCTGACAAAGAGCATGGTCAGACCCATCTCAATCTGGAGATCGAGGAGAAGCTTGAGCACCTTTGCCTGGACGCTTGGATCTAACGAACTGGTGGGCTCATCCGCTATAAGAAGATTGGGGCCTAACACCAGGGCCCGGGCCATGCAGACCCGCTGGAGCGCCCCCATGTTCAGCTCATGGGGATAGCGCTCTAAAAAGGCACGGTCCGTGGAAAGATGCACGTCGGCCAGACATTTCTTTACGCGTTCCTCCTGCTCGTTCTTTCCCCCTCCCAACCCGTGGATGGTCAACGGTTCCGCAACGGTCTGAAGGACCGAAAACCGGTGGCTGATCGACTCTGCCGGATTCTGGTATATGACCCCGATCCGCCGGGCGAGTGATTTGTAATCCTTTTTAATCCATTGATCCATGTCACGGCCATCGAACATGCGAGCCCCCTGGTCCGGCCTGATCACCCCTGCAGCGGTCATGGCGAGGGTGGTCTTGCCGGAACCGGTTTCACCCACCAGAGAGAAGATCTCTCCGGACTTGACGGTCAGGTCGGTCGCACAGAGGGCAGGAACCGAACCGTATTCTTTTGAAACACCCTTCAGCACGAGCATATCCGTAATGCCCCGCCTGAGACAGCGGACCTGGTGGGTGCCCACCTGTTCAAACGGGACCCTCCCCTCCTGACATGCCTCGATGGCCTGGGTGCATCGGTGCCAGAAGAGGCATCCGGCAGGCGGTGCATGACCGTCTTTGTGTATCGATCCCGGTACCTGGATATGGGAGTGGGCATAACCGGTCTCGTCATCGTGCCCGTGCTGATGGATGGTCCTGTAAAAGGCATCACCCCGGATTCCCCCCAAGTCCCTGGCACCGTTCATGGCCGGATACGAGCGTTTCAGGGCCAGGGTGTAGGGATGAAGCGGGTTTGAAAAGATCTCGTCTGCGGGGAGAGACTCCATGATCTGACCGAGATAGAGCACCGCCATGGCATCGGCGCTCCGGACCGCAAATTCCAGGTCGTGCGTAATCAGTAAAATCGCCTTTCCGCGCAATCGCCTCTCTTCAATGACCCGGTAGACAATCCCTTTTGTCAGGGCATCCAAGGCCGACGTGGGTTCATCCAGGATGAGCACATCGGGGTCAAGGATAATGGCCATGGCCAGCAGGGCCCGCTGGACCTGGCCCCCGCTCAACTGGTGAGGATACCGGTGGAAGGAGGTTTCAGGGAGGCCCATCTCCTCCAGTGACTGTGCTGCATGGTCCCATGCCTCACCGCGGTGTACGCCCCCATGCTGGATAAGGGGTTCTGCCACCTGGTCGATAATCCGGTGGGCCGGGTTCAGGTTGGCTGCACCGTTTTGAAACAGCATGGCCACCTCTTTCCAGCGGATTGCGTTGAGTGTGGTCTCATCATTCGTGTCGATCTCCCGGCCGTTTAACAGGATGGTCCCCCGTTGCCGGGCATTGCCGGGCAAAAGTCCGAGACAGGCCTTCCCCAATGTGGTTTTACCGGAGCCTGATTCCCCGACCAGCGCCAGGCAGTTTCCCTGACCGATCGTCAGGCTCACATCTTCCAGGGCCTGGATCGTGTGGCCGCCGTTTCCGTAGGCGACATCGACATTCCTGAGTTCAAGGCTCATGCGGTCTTCTCCACCAATGCCTCCCTGAGACGGGGATCCACCACCTGTTCGAGACTGATGGCAAGGAAGGTGATCGCCATGATAATGAGGGAGAGACACAGAATCGGCGGCATCAACCAGTTCCACCAGATCTCCATATAATAGTACTTGAGGGCATAGGCAATCATCATGCCCAACGATTTTCTGGACGGATCGAACAAGCCCAGGAATGCCAGGGACGCCTCCATGAAAACGGCCATTCGGGTCTTGGCGGCAAAGCCGATCAGGTATAGCGGGAACATCTCGGGGAGCAAGTGATGCCGGATGATATGCCAGTTCCCCCCTCCCATCTGTGAGGCCGCCTTGACATGAAGGCTTTCTCTCAGGCTGAGGGTCTGTGCCCGGATCGCCTTGCTGATGGTCGGCCACATCAGGGAAGCCAGAATCAGGGCCAAGATGTAAGGAGGGGGATAGAAGAGGGCGGCAGTGAGAATCAGGATCATGATGGCAGGGATCGCCAGGAGGATGTCGGCGATCCGCATCAGGATCGCGTCCACGAAACCGCCGAACCATCCGGAAACAGCGCCGATGAGGACTCCTATCACAAGCGCTGTCAACCCGCTCAGAAGGCCGAAGGTCACCGTATTCCTGACAGCATAGAGGAGCTCGGAGAGAATATCCTGCCCCCCGTCGTTAACCCCTAACAGATGCATGGCCGAAGGGGGCGATATGGGGGCAAAGGAGATGTCCCAGGGATCGAACGGCGCTAAAGGCGGCCCCAACAGGGCGACGCAGGCAAACAGCACTGTCAGTCCCAGGCCTATTAAAAACCAGGGATCGTGCCTGAGGTCTCTGCTCACATTAACGTGCATGTCGAATCCTTGGGTCGATAATCCGGTAGACGCCTTCCATCCCTAAGATAACCATCAGGACGATGAGTGAAGAGAAGAGGACGACGGCCTGGATGACCGGCAGGTCACGGGCCTGGATCGCATTGAAGAGGAGCGTTCCCAGCCCGGGATAGGCGTTGATCCGCTCCACCACCAGGGCGCCCGTTATCATAAAGGCCAGGCGCAACCCGAATCGTGTCACAATCGGCTGCAGTGCGTTTCTGGCGGCATGGGCATATCGGATACGCCGGGGAGGGAGCCCTTTTGCGCGGGCGGTTTCAATATAGTGGGCCTTGATGACCATCATCATGCTGTTTCGGGTCAAGAGGAAATTCCCGGGGAAATAGGCCAGGACAAGGGTGGCCAGGGGAAGCGCCAGGTGGTGGGCGATATCTATCAGCCGACTGAAAAAGCCCAGGTCTGCATAGGCGGTCTCTGCCCCTGCTGCAGGAAACCATTGAAGGTTGAGTGCAAACACGACCAGAAGGATAACGCCGGTGCAAATCTCGGGAATCCCCTCCAGCACGGTCATTCCGCCAACCAGACCTTTTTCCGTACGGCTTCCGTGCCGCCATGCTGCCTCCACGCCGGTTACAAAACCGATGAACATGGAGATAAGATTGGCAGCGCCGAGCAAGAGCAGTGTCCATGGGAGGGCGCCCAAAAAAAGGGCCGATACCGGCGTCAGAAAGGCATAGGAGTACCCCCAGTCGAGTGTGGCCAACCTGATCAGGTAATCCCCGAACCCCTTGTCCTGCGTATAATAGGCCCGAAGACCCGCCTCCTGCTCGGCTGTCAGCGTGACGTTGGCACTGGCATAGGTGGCCGTTACAAAGTCACCCGGAAGGAATCTTGGAAGGGCATAGCTGAGGTAGATCATTGTCAGGGCGGCCAAAGAAAATGACATGACCTGGCTTAGACTCCCTGCAGGCTGATGGGGTCCTGAAACCATCTTACTCG
>CAZACO010000479.1:2261-3889 GCA_964483185.1 uncultured Desulfobacteraceae bacterium | reverse complement strand
GTGGCATCTCGAAAGAACATCTCCCCCGCGTCTTTGAGAGATTTTATCGTGTTGATAAGGCAAGAAGCAGGCAGTTAGGCGGCACCGGGTTAGGGCTTGCCATTGTCAAACATATTGCAGAGGCCCACACCGGCAGGGTAACCGTAGAAAGTACACCGGGCGAGGGAAGCACCTTTACCATCCACCTGCCAGTGGCCTCATCGCTCCCTGATCCCCGCAACCCATAATTTTTCCTTAGGGCTCGGGATCTGTGAACGCATTTCAGTGGAGCAAAGAGGGCTTGTGCGGATGGTCTTCGGGGGATAGGGAAATGATGAGAAAAGGGCTTGACATCTCAGGCGAACGCGCCTAAAATTTAACTCAATTCTCATCACTATCTAATTTTAATCTAAACATTTGCGTTAAATAATATAAATTTTTTCTGTGGTGGTAAATCAAAATGTGTTGAGGAAGTATCAGTTCCCGCCAGAGAAACAGCAGGGCTTTCATTTTTCTATGGTCAGAATTTTTTGGATGAAACAGCAAACAGGCAGGGCCTGTTCAGTAAAGGCCCGTTAACGGAAAACCTGTAGAGACTGGAGAGGAGATAACAAATGGCTTTATTGAACCTACCGAAAGGGTTGAACTGGGGAACCGGCCTGGTCATTGGCGCCGCATGCGTTCTATTAGCGCCGGTGGTGCTGCCGGTGGTGGCAGGGGTAGTGAAATCCCTGACCAAGGCCGGCATCAAGGGCGGCATGGTCCTTTACGAAAAGGGGAAAGTGTTTGCAGAAGAGACCAGGGAGACCATTGAGGACCTGACCGAAGAGGCAAAGGCGGAGTTGAGGGAAGGCCAGGAAGTAGCGGTTGCCAAACCCAAGAAGGCCGCCGCCAAGTAGGGCGATTTTCCATGGTGTTGCCTGCCGCCCATATCGCACACCGGACTGCTGAACGGATCAGGATCAAGATCCCCTCCCGAAAAGGTGAGGCAGCGTATTTTTCGGCAGTGAAAGAAGCCCTCCTGAAGAACGGTTCCATGGACAGCCTCGAAGTGAACCCCGACACCGGAAGCGTTCTGCTCAAGGGCACCCGGGTGGAAGTGGCATCCATTGCATCGGCCGGGGAGAAGAGCGCCCTCTTTAAGCTGGAGACGCGCCCTCCCGAGGTTGAGCCATTGTCCAAGAAAATTGCGGCCCCTTTTCACGACCTGGGCCGTTCTATAAACCGCTTTTCGGGTGGGGAACTGGATCTTCAGGGCACGGCCTTTCTGGCCCTGATGGGTGTAGGCCTTTACCAGCTTGTCAGGGGAGACTTGAGGGCGCCACCCTGGTACGTCGCCTTCTGGTATGCGCTGGGGATCTTTACCACGCATATACTGGACAACAAGGAGTGAAGCCCTTCAGGCTTTCATAACCGATTGTCTTGTAACAACCCGCGCTTGGGGTAGATTTCGTCTGATGACCCATCTCTGGGAACGATTTTGCTTCATTTGTCCCCTGATAGAGCGGTTGAGAAGCTGGGAATTAGGAATTTGAAACAGGACGACGGCACCTGTTGTCTCGAATTTCCAACCTCCAATTATATGTATATATGGGTAAAGCCTTTTAGCCCTTACGGGATCAAAAGGCTTTTTTGTTTTTGAGGCGCCA
>CAZACO010000479.1:0-2161 GCA_964483185.1 uncultured Desulfobacteraceae bacterium | reverse complement strand
GTCATTTCGTTTCGTGTCGGAGTCCTGAAACCAGCGGGTATCACCCATCGGCATAGGACGTGAGAACATCATGGTACGTGCTGTACACACCAACGTAGCGGGCAGGGGCAGATTCCATGTTGAAGGACTCAGGGGGTGCCCCACGCTCAAGGAGTGGCTTGAGGACCGTCTTGTCAAACAATACGGGATGGTTCGCGTCTCTGCCAGTACGGTGACAGGAAATATCCTGGTGATCTTCGACCCACAAGAGGATCATGAAACCGCAGCAGACATCATTGAACATGTTCTATCCGCAATCCCGGGCAGAGATTGCGGCCAATCCCCCTTGCGGGCCGACCCCCGGCACCCAAAAAAAGCACTTCCATCTTCCGAAAAAGGACCTCACGAGGGCACTGAAGCCCTTGTTGCCTTGAGGGAAAAGGTCAAGTATATCCTCTCTCCCCTCCGACCCCAACCCGCCGAGAAATGGCATGTGCTGGCCAGGGAAGAGGCCCTGGCAATGGTGGATACGGACCGCGAGTTGGGGATCTCCGGAAAGCAGGTTCAACATCGTCTGCGCCAGTATGGGCCCAACAGGCTGCCCGAGTCACGACCCAGATCCAGATGGGAGATTGTCGCCGGCCAGTTTGCATCCCTTCCGACGGCCCTGTTGGGCGCTGCAGCCGGTGTTTCCCTGGTAACCGGCGCCCTTCTCGATGCCGTGATCATCATGGGCGTGGTAGCGGCCAACGCGGCCATCGGATATGTCACGGAAAGCGAGGCAGAAAAGACCATCCAGTCGCTCAAGCAGGCCGTGCATCCATCAGCAGAGGTGGTCCGGGACGGCCGTGTGCGAAAGGTCCTTATAGAGGATGTGGTGATCGGCGATCTCCTGGTGTTGAAACCGGGCACCTATGTAGGGGCCGACAGCCGGATTATTCAGGCGGTCCGTCTCACGATTGATGAATCGGCTCTCACCGGCGAGAGCATGCCGGTCTTAAAGAGAGCGAGACGTTTGAGGCTGGAAACCATGCCGGTTGCCGACCGGGTGAATATGGTGTTTCGGGGTACCCTGGTGACCGGAGGTGACGGACTGGCCGTGGTGGTGGCCACGGGCGGGTATACGGAAATCGGACGGCTTCAGATGCTCCTGGATACCACGTTCAGGCCTGAGACCCCGATGGAGCGGCAACTCCGGATCATCGGGAACCAGCTGGTCCTCGCAAGCGGGGCCATCTGCGGCATCGTCTTTTTCATAGGTTTTATCCGGGGGTATGGATTTCTTCAAATGCTGCGCATGGCGATTTCCCTGGCTGCCGCCGCTGTGCCCGAAGGGCTTCCTGCAGCAGCGACCATCAACTTTGCCATAGGTATCCGAAAAATGAGGCAGCATCATGTACTGGTTCGACACCTGCAGGCCATAGAGACGCTGGGGGCTATTCAGACTGTCTGTCTCGACAAGACCGGCACCATCACAGAGAACCGGATGACCGTGGTGAGCTTTTTTGTGAACAGGCAGCGTGTCGAGGTCACGGAGCGCTATTTCGCTACGCAACAGGGTCCGATCCGCCACCCCCTCGAGATCCATGAAATCGGTCAGTTAGCATCCATATGCACCCTCTGCAATGAGACACGTATCAAGGGCAGGAATGCCGATGACACCTATGAACTGAAGGGTTCCCCTACGGAAAATGCCCTGGTCCATTTTGCCATCCGGACCGGCATCGATGTCAGAAAGCTCAGAAAAGATCATGCCCTACTGAAGGTCTACTACCGGGCTGAGAACCGGCTCTTCATGAGCACCCTTCACACCTCGCCCGAGGGAGGCAGGATGCTGGCCATGAAAGGGAGTCCTGTCGGTGTTCTGGACCAGTGTCGATGGCAGTTTAAAGACGGTCAAAGGATCGCTCTTACACCAGAGGAAAGGCTGAGGATCGAGACAGAAAATGAGCGTATGGCCGGTGAGGCCCTGAGGGTATTGGGTGTGGCCTGCGCCGTAAGCCAGAACGGCGGAATAGAAGATCTTGAGTCTGAATTGACCTGGGTCGGACTTGTGGGTATGGCGGATCCGATACGCGAAGGCGTTGCAGAACTGATCCAGGCATTTCACGGGGCAGGAATGGAGACGGTGATGATCACCGGGGATCAGAGCCCGACGGCCTATGCCGTGGCAAAAAGGCTG
>CAZACO010000478.1:0-3891 GCA_964483185.1 uncultured Desulfobacteraceae bacterium | reverse complement strand
AGGAAATTATCAGACACCGGAAGTTGAGAATCCGTATAGTCGATATGATACTCCGGCGTCATTGGTGGCGAATTCGCTTTGGGTGGAAGGTCGGGCCTTAACCTCCCATAATCCCAGGTGCTTAAGGATCTTTTATATGACCTCTTCACCCTCGATCCCGCGATGCGCGGGATTACTTTCATCTTTCCGGAACACTTGGGGCACGTGAGCGGGTCTACCTCATAGATCTTCTGGATAAGACGAGCCCAATTCCGTTGGTAATCCTTGGAAGATTCCTCAGTCTCAAATATGGAGGGTATAAGTATAAGTTCATAGCTGTCCCTTTTTTTCCGCTTGCCCCTGGACCCCGCGACACGCGGGGCTGTAGTATCCATAGTAATCCCGCCTTGCGGGATTCTCCCTTGTTTGGGACGTGAGAAAACATGGCTGCAAACCAATCCACGGCATCAAATCAGTATGATAGATTACCACGATCCACAAAAACCGACCAGCCAGCTGGGAAGATGGGTCATCAACCCGGGGCTGATCGTACTCAGCCTCTTGATGGCGCTCGCCTGCCTGGAGATCGCCCTGCGCTTTACCTCATACAGGTTCCTGTTAACCAGGGATCGCCACCTGCGGTACTATTACCAGGCCGACCCCGTTAAAGGCTACGATATCAAGCCCGATGTCAAAAGCATGCCTGTGTCGATGGACAATCGGATCGAATATCTTATCTGGTCCAATGCGTTAGGGTGTTTTGATGAGCCCTACCATGGAGAAAAACAGTTTATCCTGCTCGTGGGAGACAGTTTCACCCACTGCTTTGCCCCTTTTCAGGATAAATGGGGGACGCAAATTCAAAACCTGCTGCATTATCGAGTGCTGAAATGCGGGGTGAACGGCTACGGCACCCAACAGGAATTGCTTAAAGCCGAGGAGATCATCAAACGGGTCAATAAGAAGCCGCAATTGATCATCGTCGGCTACTTTTGGAATGACCTCTATGATGACTATCACTCCCCCAAC
This sequence comes from uncultured Desulfobacteraceae bacterium, assembly GCA_964483185.1. GTDB lineage: Bacteria > Desulfobacterota > DSM-4660 > Desulfatiglandales > Desulfatiglandaceae > CAZACO01. The sequence continues at coordinate 2,883 of CAZACO010000478.1, read as the reverse complement.
CTGACGGTGATTGATGGATTTTTGATCTCATCAGTTAAATTTAAGGATCCCAAGACTCATAAGCTCTTACCGGAAAAATTGGCAAAAAAATATACCTTAATGGAGAAGCTGTTCAGCGGGTCTTACCCCTTAACCTGGGGGGGGATGATGAGATACTATCTGGATCAGCATCTGATCATCGTGAACTTGATCAATGATGTTGCCATGCGGATTCTTCCTAAAAAACAGGTCGATTTTGCCAATTCCACCAAATTTCTGGCCTTTAAGCCGGAATCTGAGACCTCGAAATTCTGGCAGAAAAACTTCCAAAACCTGATGGCCCTTAAGAATCTGGCCGCGGCCAATCAGGCCAATCTGCTAATAGTGGTGATCCCCACCAACCTCCAGGTCTATCCCTTCCTGGCGCCCCATCCGGACCTTGATTTGGAACGGCCCAACCACATCTTGGCGCGATTTCTGAAAGCCCAGAGCATTGATTACCTCAGCCTCCTACCTTTGATGAAAACCTATGCCGATGAAACACCGCGCTCGGGCCTGCAGTCGGATAAGGACCTTTACTCGCACCACAATTCTCATTGGAGCATCAAGGGCGAACACCTGGTGGGGCTGCTGGTGTCCCGCTACATCCTGAAGCATGATCTGGTCCAGGTGCCGGACCGGGCAGCTCATCTCAAGGATATCGAGACAAAATTAGCGAACTTTCGCTAGGTAAATCTCGCTCTACTTCCACACTCCGTCGATCTCGGCCTGACATTTGGGGCGTTTGCCGTCTTTGAGGTGGTAGCACCGGATGGCATAACCCAGGCAGCTGATAAGAACTCGCTTTTTCTGGGGAGGAGAATGGGTGATAAGGTCTCGGGTGTCAAGAAAAATGGGCTCGTCCCGCCTTGCGGGATTCTGGTCGCAACGTGCGGCTTAAATATGGAGATCTCAGTTGAGAGGAGTCCCGCGCATCGCGGGGAATACAGCACATGGAGGAGGTGTGGGTTGAATCCAAGAAAGTCATCCCGCCTTCAGCGGGATATGGCAATAACTGCCCCCGGCACAGCGCCTTTTTCGGGAACGGTTTCGTTAAAAAATTCCTTCAACGATTCCCATCCACAGCGACTTAAATGGGAAAGGGGCCTGCGGTCATAGAGGAAATACCGGCGGAGGATTTTGGGTATGCGGAAGACGAAATGGCGGTGGGGTACGGCCCTGAGGACTTCTTGGCAAATTCCGCTTACAGCGGGACGGATCCCACCACACGCTTCTGGTGACAGGATGGACAGAAATGGCGGCGTTTGCATGAAAATGATATCAAATATTCGTGCCCGCATTCTCCACATTTGACCCTTGTCCCGCCTCTGTTGGCGGGATTATGCAGGATGCCGCAGTCCAGGAAGCGATGAATCACCTGTTTCACATACGGACGAAAGAAGCCGTAATGGGTTGCAAACCGCTCATCATAGACCTGCTTCAGCGCCTCAAAGTTATCCTCAACACACTGATAATATTGCGACGCTTGAGACTTGCGGGGGCGATAGACAGGGGATGTGTCGGGCAATTTCCATCTCCGTGAAAGAGATTGAAAGGGAACCCGACAAGAAATACGGTAAATTAAACCGAAAGTAAAGAGCAACGAAACAACAGGCCGCTCAAAATGGGGCGCTTCCGACACGACCCGTGTGAGGTCTAAAGCCGTTTGGCCAAGCGCTTGCCTGACACTGCCATACAGACAACGGGACAGCCCAGGAAGGGGAAAAGCGACCCTGCCGCCGCCATATGAGGGGGTTCACGTATGAAAACCACGAAAGGCATTCTGGGTGACAGTGATTTCGCGGAGACTGTCCTCAAAGAAGGAGAGGAACAGCTCGATCGAAATCAGCATTTGGTAATTTTAGCTTGACCGTTAAGACGTTCTACACCATACTCTCCTCAAGATAAATCGATTTGTTTGCACCTCTTATCGGAGACTCATCCGAGTGAAGAGATAAGAAAATGACAAAAGGCTGCGGATATGAATCAACCCCTCGATATTGTCATTGTCGGGCTCGGCGCAGGCGGCCTGTATGCCTCCAAGGCGGCCCTCAGCTTTAACCGGAAATGCCGGGTCAGCTTCATCGAGAAGCGGGACTTTGATCAATTCTCTCCCTGCGGTCTTCCCTTTGTGATTGAGGGAGTGGTGAAGGATTTTGAGGCCTTGAAATACCATGTCCCGGATGTGAAAACCGGGCTTATCAAACTCCTTCACCACGAGGCCTTGTCTGTGGACCCTCAGAAAAAGATCGTCAACGCAGTGGACCTCGCCACGTCCGAGGAAAAGGCGGTCCGATACGATGCGCTCATCCTGGCCACCGGGGCCTCGCCGATCAACCTTCCGATTCCCGGGGCCCGTGAGTTCTTAGGGAAAGGGATACACTTCGTATCGGATATCGAGAACAGCCGGGCCCTGCTCGAGGCGGCCACATCGTCAGGGAAGAAACGGGCGGTGGTGGTGGGCGGGGGCGCATCAGGGATCGAGGTGGCCGTGGGATTGAGACGCCGGGGCCTCGATGTGACCGTCACCAAGCGCACCCCGGCCCCCTTTCCCCGCAACTTAGACCCGGAGATGGGAAAAACGATTGTCGAAAAGCTCGAAAGCCTAGGGATACGGGTGCTCTTTGGCAAAGGGATCGATCGCATCGACGGGGGCCGGGAGGTGGAATCCGTGGAGATCGCCGGAGAAACCATTCCCTGCGACATGGTGGTCATGTCGGTCGGCATGCGCGGCAATACCCGGCTTGCCGAAACCGCCGGCGCGGAAACCGAACACGGGCTGGTGAGGGTCAATAACCGGATGGAGACGTCTGTCAGGGGGGTGTATGCGATCGGGGATCTGGTCCGGACCTACTCCCGGATCGA
>CAZACO010000477.1:0-3902 GCA_964483185.1 uncultured Desulfobacteraceae bacterium | reverse complement strand
TCCATTCAAGATGCCCCAGTGTACGATCGAGTTCCACCAAAACCGAAGCATAGGCAATAGCTGGTCTGGCGGTATGGAACCCAGTTCGGTTTCAGGATCGTTAAGAAGCTCGTAATGATCTCCTGATCAACGCAAATCTATTGACGCATATCTGAAAACGATGTGTCATCCGTTATGCTCATTTCAGGAAATGTCTATCTACTACTTTCATCGCTGGTGTAAAAACTGATATAAGGACCAATGGCTCAGTACCTGTATGTTTTAAAGCGTGGACTTTACCCATAGGGTTGAAGTGGAGACTTCCAGGTTTAAGATCAACCCATTTGTCATTGATGAACATTTGCGCTGTCCCTTTAATTACATATATAGTTTCATCATGCGTTTTGTGAATATGAGGTTTAACTTCAACACCCTTAGTTGCTCTTAGTATATAAAGGGTTATCGTCTCGTCTTCGGCAATCTTGATCATTTGAGCTTTCTTGTCAGCTGGTAAAGGATTTTCTTTGAGAATTTCATCTATATGAGAAATGATTTGCTCTTTGGTATCTTCTGCATTGAGAGGAGCTAAAGTTAAAAAGCAAAGGAAAAAACAAACGACAATGCCACAAATAGAAACATTTCTAATGATCCTGCTCATCACGTACCTCCTTTACTTCCGCGTATCGGGATGGATTCGCGGCTTGGTCTGAGGGTGGATTACGTCGCCCAACAGGTCAACTGCATCCTGTCAGGGTCAAAACCTGCACATTTTGAGGGGGTTCTCCATGAGGGACCTGCTGAATGGAGGTTAAAGGTTGGGAAAGAAACGACGCTTTCAGAATAGTCAAAATGGGTTTCATGTCAAGGAAAAATGACTCCCTTACTTGAAAAATACTTGATGCGAGTTCACAATCTATCCCTGAAGCCGCCCCGAAGCCGGAGTTTTCGCTCCGATGTCCCAATGTCGGGCATCCTACCAAAATTTGAGAAAGATCTTCAACAAAAAGAAGCAATTACCAAAATCCACAACGGCACAAGAGATAGGGGTCGCTATAGACTTCAGGAATTGCAGAGATCCTGCTGCCAGCCCTGGCATCGGCAACAGCCTGTCATTACATCAGATAGTTATTGCGTTACAGATGCCCCTGAAAAGGTCCGGGGGCCGATGCTCATCCCATCTTTTTCACTTGTTCCAGAATCTCAACCAGTTTATCCGAGGGGATATAGCCGGGGACACTTCCAATCCGTGTGCCGTCTTCTGATATGAGTGCAATACTTGGCAACGCACGGATATCGTATCTCAGGGCGATCTCTTTCTCCTTATCGGAGTGGACCTTGACGGGAATGAAATCTCTGTTCAGGATGGCAATGACCGAAGCATCTCTATATGTCGATCCATCCATCATTCGACAAAAGCCGCACCAGTCGGCATAAAAATCAATAAAGACCTTCTTGCCCAGTTTTTTCCCCAACGCCATCCCGTCTTCATATGAATACCATTTTATTTCGCTTGAGGCGGCTGTACTCGATGATGCCGATACAATGAGGGCCAGTAAAACCAATGTTACCACTGCGATTCTTTTTGATTTCATAATCATTTCTCCTTATTTTTGGACTTGAGACAGATTCGATCCTGCGGCGAGTTCAACTCATTCACACACTATGGATCGATTCTTTCCACAGCCTTTCCTCAACATTACGGTTTTGTAATCCTTCGGAAAGAGTGCGGGAAAGCTGGTCTAAGGTCTGGCTGTTTCTTCGGCGCTATCGGCCGCAGGAGACTGTACCTGAAGGACGCTTTGACAAGAGCGCCGGGAGTTCTTCAAGGTGGGTAATGGTGTAATCGGGCCGAGGGTCGCCGGGGGCCATGACCGACTCCCCGCCATTGGTAAGGAGGACCGCCATTGCCCCGGCCCTTTTTGCGGCAATCACATCAAAACGAAAATCCCCAACAGCCAATAATTCCGCAGGAGAAAGCCCCATTTCTGCCGCCGCCCTGATGACGCCTTCCGGATGGGGTTTCGGAAGAGACATCTCACGGGTGATTATGGCTTTGAAATCATCGATTGTGACGCCCCTGAATCTCTCAATCGCCATCCTGATCGGCTTCAGCCTGCTTCTGGTCAGGATAGCCATAGGGATCTGTCTCCTTTTAAGGATTTGAAGACATCTCTCCGCACCCCGGTTGGGAAGGGACGATTCGGCGGCCAGATCCTCCTGTTCCCCTAAGATCTTCATGAGCCCGGTCTGATGATCCGGGGGTTGCGACGCGATGAACTCGAGGATCGGGTGGTCTACAGGACACCCCAAGACCTTCTTAATGGCAGGAAAATCGAGCGCACCCGGCAGGGTCAGGGTCCCGTCAAAATCGAATAAGACGCCTTTGATCGCCATCAGAAAGGGGTCGACTCGTCCCAGACCGGATCGCGCTTCTCAATGAATGCGGTGAAGCCTTCTGTGGCATTGGTGCTGACGCCGGCCATGGCCATCATCTCCTTGGCATACTGGTAGGCCTGCCATTCCGTCATCTCAATCTGAGAATAAAAGACCTGCTTGGACATGTATATGACATACTTACTGGCCTTGGCGATCTCTTTGGCCCACGCATAGGTCTTCTCATCGAGCGTGTCATCGGGAAACACGCGATTGACGAGGTGAAAGGCCCGGGCCTCTTCAGCACTGTACAGATTGGCGGTCATGAGCATTTCCATGCATTTTTTCTGGGGAACCGCTCGGCTCAGGGCCACGGTAGGGGTCGAGCAGTTATAGGAATAGATAAGACCGGTCATGCCGAATCTGGCCTTATCTCTGCCGGCCGTAATCAGATCACACCCGGCGGCCAGGTGGCATCCTCCGGCCATGGCAATCCCCTGCACCTGGGCGATAATGCATTGGGGGGCCGTGCGGATGGCGGTCATCAGATTAAACGAGGTCTGAAAGAGCTGCCTGATGGCGGACAGGGGCTGGTTCAATATCTCCAGGCGGTCATGGCCGGCGCAGAACACATCCCCCTCAGCCCTGAGAATAATGACCTTTGCGTCGCATCGCTTCCCCGCGTCCTTGAAACACGCGATGATCTCCTCCTCGAATTCCTGACCCAGGGCATTCCGCTTGTCCGGTCGATTCAGGGTCAAGATACCGATCTCTTCCTTTTCTTCGTACGTCATGAACTGGTAAGCCATAGATTTCCTCCTGAAGTTACAAATGCCTTGGAATTGAATATTGAATATTGAGAATTGGTGAAAAGAAATGCCTAAAATGAACTAAAATGCCTAAAGTGCCTAAAATTAATAACATCCAACCTGAAATCTGAAATCTACAATCTGCAATCTCTTAACCCGCAACCCATGACCACTTCATAACCACCCACAACGGGGGACCTCTTCCCTGGCCTCTTGACACTGACTCCTGACTTCTGACCTCCGACCTCTGTCTTTACTCCTTCCCCCATTCCTTATCCCTCAACAGACGCCTCAGGGCCTTGCCCGCTGCCGATCGGGGGATCTCGTCGATAAATTCCACAGCCACAGGCACCTTGTAGGGGGCCATTCTCGGTTTGCAGAACGCCCTGATCTCTTCCAGGGTGCTGGTCTCCCCCTCGTTGAGCTGGATGAAGGCCTTGGGGGCCTCCCCTTTGAGTTCGTCAGGGATCCCCACGATGACCAGGTCCTTGATCTTGGGGTGCACCAGCATCATATCCTCCACTTCAGAGGGGAACACCTTCTCCCCGCCCACATTGATCATATCCTTTTTCCGGTCCACAATGTAGGCATATCCATCCTCATCCATCACCGCGATGTCCCCGGCATGAAACCATCCGTCCGGATCAAAGACATCTGCGGTGGCCTCGGGTTTGTTGAGATACCCGTTGGTCACACAGGTTCCCTTCACGCACAACTCGCCCTGTTCACCCGGAGGGAGGA
>CAZACO010000476.1:0-3905 GCA_964483185.1 uncultured Desulfobacteraceae bacterium | reverse complement strand
GAAATCCTTATTAGACATCATATTCAGCGGTCGGATGCTCGTGGCCTTGGCCATGGGCTTTGCCTGTGGCCTTCCTCTCCTGTTGACCCTCACGGTATTGCAGGCATGGATGAAAGAGGAAGGGGTGGACCTTACCGTGATAGGCATGATGGCCTTAGTGGGCCTTCCCTATACGGTAAAATTTCTCTGGGCGCCTTTGATGGACCGCTTTACACTTCCTTTTTTGGGCCGGAGAAGAGGGTGGCTGTTCGTGGCCCAGGTGGCCCTGATCCCCTCCATTGCAGGCTTGGGCCTGACGGACCCGTCCAACAGTCCCTGGATGGTCGCCTTTGCAGCCTTTTTAGTGACATTTTTCAGTGCCTCCCAGGATATTGTGGTGGACGCCTACCGGAGGGAAGATCTTACTGACGAGGAATTGGGGTTGGGTTCTTCTCTATACGTGAACGGGTATCGATTGGGGATGCTGTTGGCCTCGGGCGGAGGCCTCATCATGGCCGATCACGTCTCTTTTTCTTCTGTTTACATGATCATGGCCGCCTGCATGCTTCCGGGAGTCCTGACCACGCTCTTGGCGCCCGAACCTGAGCTGCCACCAGGAGCCCCCAAATGTCTTCGCGAGGCCGTCATCGATCCCCTGACAGAGTATTTCAGCAGACAGGGCGCCCTCTGGATGCTCGCATTCATCCTCCTCTACAAGATGGGCGACACCATGGCCAGTGCCATGACCATACCCTTTTATTTAGACATCGGATTTTCCAAGACCGAGATCGGGGCCGTCGTCAAACTGTTCGGTTTCTGGGCCACGGTTGTGGGCAGCCTGATAGGGGGCGTAATCATGATCCGGCTTGGGATCAACCGGTCCCTCTGGATCTTCGGCTTTCTTCAGGCCGTATCCACCGCGTGTTTTGTCTTCCTGGCGCGTATCGGGCACAGCGTCCCCCTCCTTTCAGGCGTCATCGGTTTTGAAAACCTGAGCGGCGGCATGGGAACGGCGGCCTATGTGGCATTCATGGCCAGCATTACCAACAAGAGATTTACGGCCACGCAGTACGCCCTCCTGAGCAGTCTCATGGGCGTGCCCAGGGTCGTGGCCTCGGCGCCTACCGGGTTTCTGGCAAAGCATCTGGGCTGGGAGGGCTTCTTCATCGCCTGCACCCTCATCGCCATCCCCGGCATGCTCCTCCTGTTGAAGTTCGCCCCCTGGCGCCCGTCGTCCCGACATTGATCATCGTTTTTGCCACCCCGAGGGAAGTTGTCCGGCATCATTTGATGAACCGCGCCCGGATCGGTGACCAGCGCTGCTATGCATGTAAAAAGAAGGGTGCAGCAAAAGTGAGACGCGTGAGGCGTTGAAGGAGAGATGCGATGAGGAGCCTACCCAAGTTTGTTGAGTTCCATGAAGAAGGGCCGCGCGAGGGTTTTCAGATGGAGAAACGACGTTTTTCTCTGGAAGATCGCATGAGACTCATTGACGCGTTGAGCGAGACAGGCCTCAAAAGAATTCAGGTCGCCTCCTTTGTCAGCCCGAAAACCGTCCCCTCCATGGCCGATGCAGAGGAACTCTTCAAGGCAATCACCCGGCGAGAGGGCGTGCGTTATACCGGCGTCTGGTTGAACAAGCGCGGCTTTGAACGTCTTGCTGCAGTATCGGACGTCTATTTATACGGTAAGATGGTGTTGTACACGACGGACCCTTTCTGTCAAATGAATAACAACTGCACCACCGAGCAGATGCGTCAAAACCAACTGGAGATGCTGGAAGTATACGATGATTATGGCCTCCCTCTGGAAGAGGCCTATATCCTGACGGCATTTGGCTGTAACCTGTCAGGCAGGGTCCCGTTGTCGACCGTGATTGATTGCGTAAAATTCATCATAAACATTTGCCGGGATCAGGCGCGACCTCTGCCAAAAATCTATCTGGCTGATACGGTGGGCTGGGCAAATCCCGAAGAACTCAAACGCCGTGTTGAAGCCGTTAGAAAGGCGGCCCCGGGCGCGCGTCTGGGGCTTCATCTTCACGACACGTGTGGTCTTGGCGCTGCCAATTTCTATGCGGCACTCCAGATGGGGATAGACCTGTTTGACAGTTCTGTGGCGGGGTTGGGAGGCTGCCCCTTTGCCGGGCTCAAAGACAGGAATGCAGCGGGGAACATCTGTACTGAAGACATGGCCTTCATGTGTGAAGAGTTGGGTGTTGAAACGGGGATTGACCTCGAGAAGTTGATCGCCGCGGCAAGGCTCGCTGAGAAAATTATTGGGCGAACCCTTTCCGGAAAAATTATGCACAGCGGTTTGCCTTCAACCCGTTCAACGCGTCATTGCCATCAGAACCACCCCTGCTGTTTGTAGCAGAAGAGCGATTTCCGCCAATCCCACCAGCATCAGCCATTGCTATACCTTTTATGTATCTAATTGATATAAAATGACTTTTTGGTTTAGAAAGCCTGATCTTGATGGCAGATAACTCAACTTTTCGGTGATGCTGAATGTTTGAGATATCCTGATGGTAGCTTCTGGGTCGCACGAAAGGCAAATTTTAAGTTGAGTATCTCTTTGGAAAGCCCATGACAGTTGACTCAGCAAGATAACGGCCATCTTTCAGCCGATGCGGAGATTCTTTCTTGCTCTTCCAACTCAAGAAGCTCTGCATCTTCCATCTCCTGGGATACTTCTATTTCTAGTATATCTGCTGTGCTTTTCCCTTTTGAAAACAGAAGGGTTCAAGACCAAGCGAAAAGGGAACCCATTGGAAGGGTCCTCCCTCGATGTCGCTATCACAAAGATTCTCATAAAGGCGTCGCCCCTCAGACGTACCACCCAGAGTCGTTAACGGCTTTGGTGATTGCGAAGACATTGGCGGGTGGCACCATGGGCGGGAGTTCACAGCCTGCTGACAGTACAAATCCCCCCGGCGCCCTCCGGCCTTTTTCAATTACCCTCACGGCACGATCATAAACCTCCCCAGGGCTCCCCATCTGGATAACCGTAGTGTCGATGTTTCCGTAGATGATGTCTTTCGGGAAATACCTAGCTGCCTCCTCGATATCGACCTCGTGGCCGAAACTGAGAAGGCTTGGGTGGGGCCATGGTGCGGCCTCGGCGAGCAGGGGAAGATTGAAGTTCTGGTCCCCACAAATATGAAACAAAAAACGATTGATGCCAAGGTCCCTCATTCGTTGGTGGTACTCCAGATGATAGGGAATCGCGAATCGCTCGAACATTTTTGGTGAGATCACTTGGTTGGATTCGCTGGGGGATGTCAAAAACGCAAAAATATTATCAGGACCAAAGGTTTCTGCCCACCATGACAGCACGTTGAAGATGTGGTCAATAGCCAGGCGCATTAATCTATCGCAGAGTTCCGGCCGTTTCATCATCCATCGGGAGAACTTATCGAGGCCGCAAAGGTTTGAGGCCACTGTGAAAGGAGAACGGGTAACAAAGGTTACAGGTATGCCCTGATCTGCCTGCATTCTGGAAAGCTCCATGGCCTTGATAATCCGATCGCTCTGCCTCGGATCTGGCATTGAAAGTCCTTCCGCATCCTTTTCTGAATTCACAGGAAAGGAGGTCACCACCAAGGCCCCTTCGAATTCCCCTTTTGGGAGGCGAATCTCACCCCCGAAATCGGCGGCGCCGAGAACCGTATGTGAACAGCACTGGGGAAACAAATCCCACCTATACTGTTCTGCTGTCCAAAGAAAGGCCCGAAAGTATTTCTCTGGCTCTGAATACCCCACAGCTATCGGTAGACCCACATTTCTGCAGGGAAAACCTACGGTAATCATATTGATGGGAACCCGGTCGGGCATCCTATATTCAAACAGGGCCTCTATCCTTTCGCGTCCGGTCATACGGTCCTCTTTGAGCTTCATGAATCAGCCCTCCTTTTGCTCTATATT
>CAZACO010000475.1:0-3915 GCA_964483185.1 uncultured Desulfobacteraceae bacterium | reverse complement strand
CGAAATTCCTCGCGCACTCTTTGTTCTATCCGTTCGGTCGCACGTCTGTATGAGCTCTTGAGAAAAAGGAGTACGATCAAGAGGACCATGGCAGCAGCGGAAAAGCCTACCGAAAGCCAGCTCAGGAGGATAGCGTCCATAATTTCTAACGCTCCTTTGTCGCAGACGTTGACAGGTTCGGGGTTCATTGTTTAGGATTTCCCTATTTTCTGGGCTCTCAACCGCACCACGTTATTGCATTTCATTCTGTAGCGCAACCCATTTATTGTAACCCTTTACGGGCCCAGCGGCTCGGGGTTCAGAGGTTCACCGGCAATCCGATTCCTACAACGAATGGTGTCAGGTCACAATTCGTAAGTGACCAGAATAAAAAAATGACGTTTCCGCTTGACTTTATGTAAAAATAGGTTAATATTTCCGATAATCATAGAGGGCTCGCCTCTTTTGGGCGGGTTGGTTTCGTGCTAAGGGAAAGATCCATTTGCTAAAGTGGCCACCTGAAGTCTGGAACTATGAGAATTCTTTGAAAGGAGGGTGTCACCATGGCTAATGGAACGGTAAAGTGGTTTAGCGACCAAAAAGGTTTCGGATTTATTGAGCAGGAAGATGGGCCGGATGTCTTTGTCCATCATTCGGCAATCAATGGGGCTGGCTTTAAGTCCCTTAATGAGGGCGACAGTGTTACCTTTGACATAGAGCAGGGCCAAAAAGGTCCAGCTGCAGCAAATGTAACCGTGGTTTAGATCCATATTTCTGAGCTAAAAAGAGGCATTCCATGGAATCATGGTGGAATGCCTTTTTTTTGTAAGGCGTTTACCCTTGGCCGGCCCCTCTCTCATACCTTGTGGAGGATATCGCCGGTTTCAGCAGGAAGGTGAGAAGCAAGCTGACAGAAGCCAATCCGATTAAAACCAGGAAAATCAGATGGTAACTGCGTGTAACATCGAAGACAAAGCCAGCCAGCACCGGGCCGATGGCCCCGCCTACGGTTCCGCTGAAGGCAACGATTCCGAAAAAAACACCATGGGAGCGAATGCCGAATAACTCGGCGACGATGGGCGAAATCACGGTAAAAATCCCGCCGAGGGCAATGCCGTAGACCGCGGCAAAAAAATACAGCATCCATATCCCCTGGGCCACATGTAGCCAGAGGAAGCTGGCAATCAGGACAATGAGGCATGCCTTCAGACATCTCCTGGTGCCGATTCTGTCGATAGCGATGCCGACAGACAGCCGGCCGACCATGCTCACGCCGCCAATGGTGGATAAAATGCCCGCCGCTTTAACGGTATCGATTCCCATGTCTGTGGCGTGGGGGACAATGTGTACCAGGATCGTGAGCATACACGATACGGCCAATAGATTGATGGTGCAAAGCATCCAGAACTGTCCACTGCGGAGTGCTTCCTGAAGCGTGAGGCCACTTTCGGAGCTATGGTGCTCGCCTGTGGCCGGCTGCATGCCGCCATCGGGCAACTGTCCCATTTGACCAGGGTCGCGGCGCAGCAGCTGGCCAGCGCCGGTGATGAAGAGAAGCACAATAATGCCGATCACGATGGAGGCGTAGCGCCAGCCGAGATTCATGATGCATATGCCGGCCAGCAGTGGCATCATGAGTTGCCCAGCGCCGGTTCCCACTTTGACAAGTCCGGTCATCATGCCCCTGCGCCAGAGAAACCACCGGGCCGTCGTGGTCAATGGGATGACGTCTATGGCACTCAGTCCGATACCTGCAACCAGGCCATAAAAGAGGTACAGTTGCCAGACGGCATTGAGCTGAGAGAGCAATAAATAGCCGCAACCAAAAAAAACGCCGGTAACCGTCATGATCATTCGTGGACCAAATTTATCGTTCAAGTTTCCTGCCAGGATGCCGAGGAAACCCATGAGGAGAAAGGCCACAGACGACGCGCCGGAAATCGTGGCCCGGGACCAGCCGAATTCGGCCAGTAACGGCTTGAAAAAAACGCCGTAGGCAATATAGCTGCCGATACCAATCCCTTGCACGAGAAAACAGGCCAAGACGATGATGTAACCGTAAAAAAAGTTGGATTCTTTCTGTTTGTTCATTTTTTAGTGTGCCAGGCGGAGACGTGACATAAGCCGCATCGGATTTCTGTTCAGGGTTCGATAGATGTCTCAAGTATTTTTTGTCGCCCTTATGACGGGGGCAATCGGATTGGGCAATAGCCGGTTAATATAACCCGAAGTCCCAAATTAGTCAATGCTCCCTTTGATAACCAGTCCCACAGAGATGACGGTTGCGTGGGCTTTTATTTCCTACAAAACCGCTTCATTAATGACACATGAATGTCCTATGTCAAGGGCTGATCCCATTCAAACGAATCATTTTGCGAGAGGAGCACAAAAATGAAAAGAAACGTGGTAAGCCTGGGAAAGATTGCCCATAAGCTGAAAAAGGAAGGAAGGCTTCGAGAGGCGGAAGAGACATATATTCAGATGCTGCGAATCGATTCAGACAATGTATATGCCCTTGTGGGACTTGGAGAATTGAAACGGGGTGCAAGGTGTTTTGAAGAGGCAGTCCAGTATTACAAAAGGTGCCTTGAGATCGAGAAAAATAACGGGTATGCCCTTGCAGGTCTCGGTGATGCCTACAGGGGGTTAGGCGTTCTGGATAACGCCCTGGAGGCATGGTACCAGTGTCTTAAACTCCGGCCTGATGATCACAGGACCATGACGAGAGTGGCCGATGGCCTGAGGAAGAAGGGAGAGCTGGAAAACTCAAAAAAATACTATCTCATGGCCCTTGAAAAATACCCGTTTGACCCTTATGCCCTGATGGGTCTGGGACAGATAGCCATGGAAGAAGGGGACGATGATGATGCCATCGATCTCTTTGAAAGGCTCGGGGAGATATCGGAAAATCCCGTCATAGCACTTACCTCTGCGGCAAATATATTTCGGAAACGAAAGGAATTCGAAAAGGCGATCGCTCTTTACGAAAGAGCCCTCAGGTATGAGCCGGGGAATTCCCATGCCTGGCATGGAAAGGCCGATTGTCTGAGGGGCATGAAAAAATATCCATCCGCAATTGAAGCCTGGGAGATCGCCCTGGAACATGGCATGGATCAGACAGCCGGCCTTACCAGGATTGGGGATTCTTACATCAGCCTTAACGAGCTCGATCTGGCCGAGGCATGTTACAGGAAGGCGATTACCATCGGGTATGACAAGTATGCGTACCTCGGAATTTCAAAAATTCATTCAAGGAGAGATGCTCCCCATAAGGCCTTGGAGATATTGTCAATGCTTCGCCACAGGGAGCCAAAGGATCGACGAATTTCCGAGGAGTCCAGAAGGTTCCTGGAGCGATATCCTGAAATCGGGCAATCGGCGCCTGTATATGCGAATTGATCCCAGGGCCAGGTTATTCCAGCATCACGGTTGCAAGGCTAAATTTTCTCGCAATACAAAATGGCCTTGGCTGATTTGCAGTACCAGCCATGAATGGGGTCTGCTGACTGTGTTACCATGGATGTGATGGGGGACGCCCCATGGACCGCTATAACGTTTAGCTCACCAGTGCCGTGCACGGATGGCAATTGAAAATCCGGACGTCTTACGGCGTCTGGTTCGCCGCCTACAATTCATCTCCGACAACCGGGCTACGTTCTGGCACATTGGCAAGAATCTGATCAACTTTATCGAAATCAGCAGCTTTGGCAGCACGTGCGTTAATATATTCTTCTGTCAGGATAGCTGATATTTTTTCAGACACTGCCGAAGAAATGAATTGATTGATCGACACGCCTTCCTGCTTCGCAATCTCGCGAATGTGTCTATGGATTGACTCCGGCAGTCTCAAACTTAAAGCGCCCATTTGATTTCCTCTTGTCAGTCAGGAATTTTCTAAAATGTCTCGGTTTCCAGTTGTCTGTGTAAAACGATTTC
>CAZACO010000474.1:0-3923 GCA_964483185.1 uncultured Desulfobacteraceae bacterium | reverse complement strand
TTAACACATAAACCAGAAAAGTCCACAAAATCTTTATCTTAGAGTCCTTCTTGCTCTAATTTCATCAAAAAAATCAGCATTCTAAGCTTGCTTAAACGTCAGCGCTCATGTAGTTTATGTCAATAAACCCTATCGTTGCAAAAGTCGCTGAAAAGGTTCTCTCGTGAAAAACTGGAAAATCTTCAAAGAACGCCCTCTCCTGGGCGCCTGCTTCTTGATCCTATTCGCCTGCCTGTTCGTGGTGACTGAGCAGGACGTCTTGAGCTCTGAGAAGGGTGATACGCCCGATCCGCAGGATGTGAAGGTGGACCATGAGATTTTAAGGGGCATACATCTCATCTATGAGCGTCAATTCGATAATGCCGAGGACCTGTTCAAGAAGGTCATTGCCGGGTGTCCGGATGAATCCGCCGGCTATTTCTACTTGGCCATGGTTTCATGGTCTCGCTTGGCCTCCGGCTTCTGGTCTCCTGATTTTGTTGAAGAATTCAAAAACCGGATTGACCGCACCATTGAGATAGCCGAAGCCCGGGTTGACAAGAAGGTTGCGGGCAGTTATGACTTCTTTTATCTTGGCGGGGCATTAGGCTTTAAAGGTCGCTTTGAACTCATGAAGGGGAACTGGATATCTTCGTTCTTCTTGGCCACGAATGCCATAGACGCACTCAAGACCTGCTTGAAAATGGACCCCACCAATAAGGATGTCTTGTTAGGCATCGGCACTTTCGATTATTATACGGCCCGCCTTGCCGGTGTCCTGAAATTCTTGACCTACTTACTTCTCCACAAGGGTAACAAGGAGGAAGGGCTGAGGAAACTGAATATTGCAGCGAAAGAGGCCATTTACTCTGCAACCGAAACTAAGAGCGTTCTCCTTCACATCTATCTCTTTCTTGAGCAGGACTTTAAAAACGCCCTCATTTTTTCGAATGAGTTGGCGAAGAGATATGCGGAGAACCCGCGCTTTAAGGTTTTTCAAGGTGTCAGTTACATCAGATTAAAGATGGATCGCCAATACAAAGAAACAGTGAATGAGCTGCGACAGAGGAGCGCTGAGGCGTCTAAAAGAGAAACAGCCGCCATGTGGGAGAGACGGGCGCTTTACCTGGAGTCCATATATGACCTCTTTCAAGGACGGTATTCTGAAGCGAGGTCCATTCTAAAAAAGATCCTCGATCATCCAGACCCGGTGAACGACCCCTCCATGCTTGCATGGCCCCTGATAAAGATAGGAATGAGTTATGACCTTGAAAAAAACAGGGAAGAAGCCATAACATATTATAATCAGGTCCTGAACATGGAAAATGGAGCGGGGGCCCAGTTCCTGGCGGAAAAACTCTTACAAAGTCCCTTGAAAAGAGGAGACCCGTTTATCGGTTACTGACGAATGAAAAAGACGGCCTTTAGCCTGTATATCTTTATTCTGCCGATGTTGGGTTTAGCCGGATGTACAAGACTGGCAGTGAACGCCACATCCTCCCTCATGCCCAATCTAACCCGGGCCTTTTTTGAGGAGTGCGACCTGGACTTGGCGAGGCAATCCCTCCCCGCAGAACTCAAATTGATGGAGGGCCTTCTTAAAAATGCCCCCGAAAACAGAGAGATCCTGACGGCCCTCTGCATCGGGTTCACCGGGTACGCCATGCTTTTCGTAGAGGAGGAGGATCCGGAGCGGGCATCAAGGCTCTACCTGAGGGCCAGGGAATACGGGCTCAAGGCGATCGGCTTGGAAGAGGCAACGCATCAGGCAATCCCGGGCCGGTTAAAAGCCATAGACAGGGACGAGATGAAACCCCTCTTCTGGATTGCGATGTCGTGGAATGCGTGGATCAACCTCAATTTAGATAAACCTGCCGCCTTAGGCGAATTGAGCATTGCACAGGCATGTCTGGCCAGGGTAATGGAAATGGACCCGGACTATTTTTTTGGTTCGCCATACATCATAAGCGGTTCCGTGCTGGCGGCAAGGCCAAAGATGTTGGGCGGTGATGCGGCTAAGTCAAAGGCGCTTTTTTCCAAGGCCATGGCGGCAAGCAATGGGCAATTTTTCTTAGCCCAATACTATTATGCCAAATACTATGCCGTCAGGGTCCAGGACAAAAAACTGTTCCTTGACCTGATTCGCGAAGTTGAGCGTGCGCCGCCCGATCGACTGAAAGAGGTCTGTCTTATAAACACTGCTGTCAAACAAAGAATGAAAGGCCTTAAGGAGATGGCAGATGAACTCTTCTTTTAGGACTCGATTCCTTTCTTCAATCGGCGATCCAAAAATGAACCACCCTGCCGCAAGCAGCGGGGTATCATCAAAAGCATTAAGCGCCCCAAGGGGCGGGGAATACAACCCTTGTCCGCCTCTGGCGGATTAAAAATCGTATGGGAGGCTTCCACCCTATGAAAAGACTCATCTCTTTACTTTCCTGTGTCCTGGCCCTCTGGTTTGGCCTTGATCTGTCGAGTGAGGTTGATGCGGCAAGACCCAGGTACCTCATTAAGTTCGCTACGGTGGCGCCGGAGGGATCCGCCTGGGTCAAGCGCATGAGGGCAATAGACGAAGAGATCAAAGAAAAAACCGGGGGAAGGCTGGGCTTCCGAATCTATGCGGGCGGCATTGCCGGCGATGAATCGGATGTATTAAAAAAAATCAGGATAGGCCAGATCCACTGTGCGGCCTTTTCCGGTGTGGGGTTCGGACATATCCTCCCGATGGTACGGGTCTTGGACCTCCCCTTCCTGTTCAAGAATGAGCAGGAGGTAGACCTGGTTCACAGAGAACTACGCCCTTTTTTTTCCGAGGAGTTCCGAAAAAAGGGTTTTGAACTCTTGGCGTGGGCGGAGGTGGGAAATGTCCATCTCATTTCAAAAAAACCGATCCGGAAAGTCCAGGACCTTTCGGGTCTCAAGGTGTGGACATGGTCTGGAGATCCGATCGCCAAGGAGACCTTTGTCGCCATGGGGATAAACCCTATCCCGCTGGCCGTCACGGACGTCACCACAGCCTTGAATACGGGGATGATAGACACCGTCTACGCGCCTCCTTTAGGCGCATTGGCCCTCCAGTGGCAGAACTATCTCAACGATATGATGGCCCTTCCCCTTGCCCACTCCACAGGGGCAATCCTTATTTCATCCAAATATTTCAAAAAATTACCGGAAGACCTGGCCCAATTGCTGAGAGCGACCCTTGAAAAGGGGATGGCAGAACTCACAACACAATTACGAGATCAAACCAGGGAAGCGATGGAAATCATCCGGAAGAGTGGGGTGACTATCCTCCCTGTCCCGGAGGGAACGGCACTGGACCAGTTTTATGCCATAGGCCCTGTGGTCGCCCGGAAACTGACCGGAGAGATGTATTCAAAAGAACTCTTGGACCGTGTTTACCGGATCCTCAAAAAATCGGATCAATGACGGTTTTCTAATTGCCTTGCGAGCGTGTAATCGCTATAGCTTGGCGGAGATACTTCCAAAAAGCGTCAATATTCAATCGTTGCAATACATTAGCCTTCTGAGAAGTAACTTCTCAAAAAGTCACAGGTCTTGCCGCCTCCAACCATGCAGGCACAGGGGGTTCCTTCTGAAAGGAATATGAAAGGTGAAGGCGTTTCCTACTGCCAATTCCTTTCAGAAAAAACCATCTGAAAAGGCGCAGAAAACAAGTTTATTCGTCACCTGCTTCGGGTAGGCTTTAACGAGAATGGGCCATTAAGTATCCATGCGCCGTCAATAAAGCGACAAGGACATATATTCCTTTCTGAAGGAATTCCCTGAGCCGGAGTTTACGAGAACATACTCTGAGAATATGGCAAAGGCCCAAACATCTTACGATACGTTTTATCAAAAGGCTGCTAAAGTGTTACCCATAGTCAATCCCAATGCGCCATGAATGTATTGAAATGGATCGACAATCTCCTTGCCAGGGTTGA
>CAZACO010000473.1:0-3927 GCA_964483185.1 uncultured Desulfobacteraceae bacterium | reverse complement strand
CATGGTCTTTTCTCAAGGCCACCGAGGAATCGGGCAAGGCCGTCTGGGGCATCGTCATCCAGTTCCCCTTTTATGCCGGTATCTACGGTCTGATCAAGTTTACACTCCTCTCCCAGGTGTTTACCGGCTGGTTTGTTGCCATCAGCGCCTCGTCCACCTTCCTGATGTTTGTCTACTGGTACGGAGGTATCCTGAACTACTTCGTCCCATCCGGGGGGGGTGAGTGGCTCATGACGGCACCCTACCTCCTGCCCGCTGGAAAGGCACTTGCGGTGCCTGCCCACAAGACGATCATCGCCTATGCCTGGGGCGACATGATGACCGACATGATCCAACCGTTCTGGGCCATTGCCATGTTGGCCGTGGCCAAGCTCAACTTTCGGGATATCATGGGTTATCTGATGGTTATTTTCGTGATCTACTTTATCATCACCTCCATAGCCTTTCTCATCCTCCCCTGGATCTAAGGGATGGGCGGCCTTTAGTATAGGGTAGTCTCTTTATCTGGGATCGATTAACCTGGAGGGCCAAACGGCCCTCCAGGGTTTTTCTGGCCTCGAAGCGAGACCTGGAGACAGAACACCTTTTTGGAAAAGAGCACGAGACCTATGAGATCGATTCTCTATAAGCCGGCTCGGGAATTGACGGGACTGATCCACACCAAGGCCCTTTCGCCAATGGAACTGATGGAAGAAACCCTGAGGAGGATCGAGGCCGTGAACCCGCTCCTGAATGCCTTTGTGGCGATGCGGGCCGAGCAGGCCATGGAAGAGGCAAGGCAACTCGGAGAGCGTATGGCCACAGGGGTTGATCCCGGCCCTTTGGCAGGGATTCCGGTCGGGGTCAAGGACCTGGAAGACGTAAAGGGGATGGTCACCAGTTTCGGATCCGTTCCGTATAAAAACAATGTGGCGGATCACGATTCCGTTCAGGTGGCCCGGCTGCGGCGTGCAGGGGCTATCATCATCGGCAAGACCAATACCCCGGAATTCGGGTTTACGGGTTTTACAAAAAACCGGCTGTACGGCGTCACGCGCAATCCGTGGGACAGGGAGCGGACCCCCGGGGGGTCCAGCGGAGGCGCGGCGGCAGCGGTTGCAGCCGGGATGATTCCCCTGGCCACGGGTTCGGATGCCGGCGGATCGATACGTATCCCGGCCTGCTATTCAGGGTGTTTCGGTCTGAAGCCTACCTTCGGGCGGATACCCTTAGGCCCTGTACCCCGCCTCTATATGACGCGCACCTGGACCCTGGGACCCCTGACCAGAAGTGTGGAGGATGCGGCCCTCTACCTCGATTGTGTGGCAGGGGCCCATCCTGCAGATCCCGACGCTCTCCCTCGCCCCTCCCTTTCCTATCTGGAAGCACTCAAGATCCAACCGAGGGGCCTGAAAATCGGTTTCAGTCCTACCCTGGGATACGCCCGGGTCCAGAAGGAGGTCATGGCCCTGGTGGAGAAGGCCGCTGCGTCATTTGAAGAGATGGGCCACCACGTCGAGATCTGGAACGGGGCACTGCCTGAGGTGAGCGAGGCATGGTCTAATCTGATGAATTGGGAATTATATGGCCAGATTCATCACGATCTGGAAAGAATACGGCCGGAGCTGGGACGGACCCTTGTGCAATCCTTAGACAGCGCAAAAGACCTTTCCATCCAGGATCATATCAACATCCAAGAGATCCGCTCAGAGTTAAACCGGGTCCTGTGGGAGGTCTTCAAGCGCTTTGATCTCCTCCTGACGCCCACCATGCCGACCGAGGCATTCGGAGCAAAGGGACCCCCGCCCGCAGAGATTGACGGCCACCCGATCCCTCTCTTAGGCGCCGTGGCCTTTACCTACCCGTTCAACCTGTCCGGGCACCCTGCCGCCACGGTCCGGGCCGGACTGACCGGATCGGGCCTCCCGGCGGGCCTGCAGATCGTCGGCCCGAGACATGCCGATGATCGGGTCCTCCAGGCCGCGTATCTCTACGAGCAGGCATCTCCCTGGAATGATCACTGGCCGGATCTTTAGTCAGTATCCGGTGGATAACCTTCAGCTTTGCTGGAAGCTCAGCTTTTTGGAGCTGTGTAGTTAGGCATTTCACCGAAGCGTCCGCAGAGAAAAAAATTCGCACCGATTTTGGCGGTTCCATGCTGGTGTGCCTTTTTTGTTGACGCAAAACGGGTGTTTTTTTAAACTCGTTATCCGAGAAAGGCGGTTATCATCTGGGTTTTCCCCGCCCGCAATGAAGCGTTTTCAATAGTGGAATCAACCATCAAAAAGCAGAACCGGAAAGGAGGATGGATTACATGAAACGAAAATGGATGATGTTGGTGCTCTTGGGTACCTTTCTGATCCCCGGTTGGGTCGGGGCCGTAGAAGAAAACGACTTCGTGGTGGACACCACGGGCGATCTGATCGATCTCTGCACAGCCCCCGTGAGCGATCCGCTCCATAAGGAGGCCGTTAGCTTCTGCATAGGGTTCCTGGTGGGAGCATATCATTATCACGTGGCAGAACAGGCAGGTCCCAAGGGTACACGGCTGGTCTGTCCTCCCGATCCGCCGCCGCCACGGGCCCAAGTAGTGACCATGTTCGTCGATTGGGTCAAGAAGCATCCCGAGTACCTGAACGAAGAAGCGGTCGAGACATGGTTCAGGTTTTTGATCGAAACCTATCCGTGCAAAAACTGAATCAGTCAATTTGGAAAGGAGCCTGAGATGACAAAGATCATGATTTCATTGATTCTCATCATGAGCCTCGCGCTTGTGGGATGTGCGGGGATGAGCCAGACCGAGCAGCGGACCTTGAGTGGAGGCGCCATTGGCGCCGCAGGGGGCGCTATCATCGGGGCCCTTGCGGGCAGTGCAGGGCTTGGAGCCGCCATAGGTGGCGCGGTTGGCGCAGGCGGCGGCTATCTCTACGGCAAACACAAAGAATCCGAGCAGAAGGCCTACCAGGAGGGCTACGATGCGGGTCGTCAGGGTCGTTAGACTCCCGCTCGGTTTGCTGCAACATCCCTCCTGATCTTATCTGCCTGCCACATCGCTCGCAAGGTCTTGGCCTGAAGTGACTCGGGCCAGCCCGTCAAGGGCTGCCCCAAACGAAATCGTGGTAAACCCCTTAGTTGGGGTAAACCATCAAGACGATCAACCGGGCCTTCCGGGACGATGCCTAATCGTAACGTGCACGGGTCTCTTCATCATCCATGGTCGGCGCGACAAGGGGCTTCCATGCAGAGTTCTCCCATGTCCCAAGATACGTATGCATATCAAGATACTTTTTCGGTATAGGGTGCGTGCCTACAACGACCTTGACCCCATAGCGTTTTTCAAGAAACGCTTTGAATGTATCGATATAGGGACAGGGGGGATAACCAACCACCAGGCCGGTGGCCAAATGAATCACTTCTGCGCCATTCTTAACCATCTCTTCGCCCGCATATTCGATGTTGCCACCGGGACAACCATCGCACGTTGTGAAACCCACCAACTCTACTTCGGTGTCCTTGTATATGCTGAAAGCCCCTTCCTTGTTTCTCATCGCTCGGAAACACTTTCCGCCTGCACAGCGGCGGTAGCGATCGCAGATGACGATTCCAATCTTCGTTTTTGTATCCATTTTTAACGCCTTTCAATTCTTAATTTTCACGGGATTCGACCGGATCATAGGATTGGTTAACCCACAAACCCCTCAGTTAGCGCAATTTTCATCATTTCACGACCCCTGGCAGTTATCTGGCAAACGCAGCCCGGGTACGCTATCCTCAGTAGCCTTACCATATCTCGTTCATTTCCCCCAGCTAAATCAACAAACCGAAACATGTCCCACGCCAAGGGCAGACCCCATACGCCATCGGAAGAGGGTCATCCGCCCAAGCGATGCGCCTCACCGATAAGAAGGCGTACCAGGGCCGTCAGTGCAAAACCTGAAACGGCGAGGA
>CAZACO010000472.1:0-3928 GCA_964483185.1 uncultured Desulfobacteraceae bacterium | reverse complement strand
TATGAGAAATGCCATGGGTGCCGCTGCTGTGAACTGGCCTGTTCATTTAATAAATTAAAGGAATTCAACGTTCAAAAGGCCAATGTGTCCGTAGTTGAGTTTCATGAAACGGGTTCGCTGTGTTTCCCGGTGGTTTGCCAGCACTGTCTGGAAGCTCCTTGCATGGAGGTTTGTCCCGCCGAGGCAATCTATCGAAGTAAAGAGACTGGAGCTGTTCTCATAGATGAAAATCTATGCATTGGTTGTGAAGAATGCATTAAGGCATGCCCTTTGGGAGCCCCATGGCTGGATTCAGAGCGTTCTATGGTTATGAAGTGTGATCTTTGTGGCGGAACCCCTCGGTGTGTTCAGTCTTGCGCTTTTGGTGCGTTACAGTTTGTGGCAGCCGAGGAAGCGATGCTTGAAATGCGCGAGGAATATGTCAGAAAAATATCAGAATTATTAGACCAGAAAAATATCAGGAGTATTAAATCGGTTGAGCAGCTGACTTAATGTATTAATCTGGCAATTAAATTAGGGAAAGGCCTTTGCCAGAAGGCCCTATAAGTTAAAGGTTTGCTGAAAATTTTGTATTGCGTTTAATTGCCGGTTTAGTAAAACATAAGGTGTGGAAGGAATGAGGAAATGACTATACCGGGATTTGCAGGAAAAATTCTATTTGTTGATTTAGCCAGTGGAAACACCGAGGTGAAGCCCCTGGACGATACATTGGCCAAAGAGTATCTGGGCGGTTGGGGAATTAACTATCGACTTGCCTATGATCTTATCAAGCCTTATGAGGACCCGTTTTCGCCTTCGAACCCTATCATTTTGGGGGTGGGGCCATTGGTCGGGACCCTTTATCCGGGCGCCGTCAAGCTAATGGCAACGACCAAGATGCCGATGACTGCAAGTGCCGACGGGCGACATTTTGTGGCCACCTCAACCGCGGGATCTACGAAATTCAGTCTGATGCTGAAGAGTGCAGGTTACGATCACGTTGTAATTCAAGGCCGATCCGAAAGGCCCGTATATTTGAAAATTCATGACGACGAGGTA
Organism: uncultured Desulfobacteraceae bacterium; assembly: GCA_964483185.1. GTDB lineage: Bacteria > Desulfobacterota > DSM-4660 > Desulfatiglandales > Desulfatiglandaceae > CAZACO01. Next base: position 2,890 of record CAZACO010000472.1, on the reverse strand, counting down.
ACAATTTGTGACGCCCAGGACCTTTGGGGAAAAACAGATGTTTACGAAACCTCAGACGAATTGGTCAAACGGCATGATTCTTATGGTACAATCACGATAGGTGCCGCTGGCGAGAACAAAATACGGTTTGCGATGGCCATGGTGGATAAGACGTCACATTTAGGAAAAAGTGGTTTCGGAGCCATCATGGGATCCAAGAATCTGAAGGGTATTATCGTCAAAGGCTCGGGAGGCGTGAAAGTCGCCGATCCAGAACGCTACATGAAAATCGTCAACCGGGTGCGGAACATGCCTGTCAGTAATCCCATTGCCCAAGCTTACCAAAAAATCGGGCTCGCTGCTTCTTGGGATCTGATATGGGTCAAAAATTATTATCAGTCTGAGAAATGGAGTAAAGAAGAGTGGTCCCGATACTACGGCATCAATTCAGTATCTGAGGTTTTACATGATATTAAGGCCTGCACGAGCTGTCCAGTTGGGTGTAGAGCCCATCATGTGGTAAAGAAAGGACCCTATGCGGGAACGGAAACCTACACGTCACATTATCTCTATGCCGCCTTAGTGGGATCAAGGTTTCAAATTGAAGACCCGGGAACATCCATTAAATTTATTGACACATGTAATCGCGCGGGGATGTGTGCACTCAATGCACTGAGCATGGTGGATTGGGTTACAAGGCTTTACCAACAGGGCGCTATAACGGAAGAGGAGACTGGAGGAATAAAATTATCAAGAGACATGGAATGCTATCTCCATTTACTGGACAAAATCGTTCATCGTGAAGGGATTGGGGAGGCCATGGCTGATGGGTGGTTTGCCCTTTCAGAACTGGTCGGAAGGGATGCGACAGAAGACTACCTCCAGCAGCACGGCATTGCCAAGGGCCAGGAGACGATCTATCCTGCAAGAGCTGCCAAGATGGACCCCATGAGGATTACCGGGACGATGACAAACCCGAGAGGGGGGCAGACCCCTCAGGGTCATTCCGCAACTGCAGCACCGGAGCGACCCCTTAAGGTTCTCAGAAAAGATGTTGCGAACACAGGGATATCTGATAAGGAATTGGACAGCATTTTTACGGAGGACAATTTTCATCATGGGCGTTTGACGCGACATATCGAGGATGCTTACGGGGTATTCAATAGCCTTGGAACATGCACCGTATGGGTGACCTTCGGATACACCACCATAAAGACGCTGGCTGAAGCTTATTCCGCCCTGACGGGCGTTGAAATAACGGCCCAGGAGCTCAAAGCTAAGGGGGAAAAGATCATGAACCTGTACAAGCTGCTGAATGTGCGTGAGGGTTTCAGCAGAACGGATGATATGCCCCCGAAAGTACTGCTTAAGCCAATCCAAACGCCGGATGGAGAACAGGCTCTCACGGATTATTATCGCACCAGGGTCTATACGCGTGATGACCTGGAGAAGCTTCTTGATGAATACTACGAAGATAGGGGGTGGAATGTAAAAGCAGGTATACCAACTAAAGAGAAGCTGAATTCCCTTTCTCTTAAGGAATTTGCAAAAGATTTACCCACCTAAGAAAATTCAGGAGCGGATACCATGGCAGAATGGATAAAAAAGACGATTACGGATATGTTCGATGAGATCGTGGAGAAATATCCCCGAAAGGAAGCATTCATATTCGAAGATCAGAGAATTACATATCAGGATATGGGCGAAAAAGTGAATGCCTTTGCCAAAGGGCTTCTGAAGATGGGCGTTCAAAAAAAGGACAAGGTTTCCCTTTGGATGAGCAATCGCCCGGAGTGGATGATTGCCAAATTTGCAATCGCCAAGATAGGCGCCATCCTTGTACCGATTAATACACGCTACAAGACCCATGAACTGGAATATATCCTTAAGCAGTCCGATTCTACCACGCTGATTATGATGGATCAGTTTCTAAATATCAACTACATCGACATGATTAATAAGGTTTTCCCTGAGGCCCAAAACAGTGCCCCCGAGAAAGTCAATTCAAATAGACTTACAAAGTTAAAGAATTTGGTGTGCTTGGGGAAAAATGGCCCGAAGGGGAGCTTTGGTTTTTTTCAGGTCATGGAGCAAGGGGCCAAATCCAATCTGGATGGAGAAGTCAAAAATATTCAGAGCTCTATTGATCCTGATGATATTGTCAACATCCAGTACACTTCCGGAACAACGGGTTTTCCCAAGGGAGCCATGCTTTCCCATAACATGTACGGCCATATGCTTTCTGTGGGAAATGGAATGAGATTTACCCACAAGGACTGTCTGATGATCCCTAACCCATTCTTCCATGTCTTCGGGAGCATATGCGGCATCATCCTGGCTGTCGCCCGAGGGGGTACCATAGCGACCATTGAATATTTTGAACCTGAAGCATGTTTGAAGATGATCGATCATGCCAAGGCGACAGCAATTCATGGTGTGCCAACCATGTTCCTCATGCAGATGGAGCATCCTGATTTTAACAAGTACGATGTTTCTTCTCTCAGAACGGGAGTGATTGGGGGAACTTCCTGTCCTGTGGAACTGATGAAGAGAATTATCAAAGAAATGCACCTCCCAGAGCTGACGGTTGTTTATGGAATTACTGAGACCAGTTCATGCACCACTCAGAGCCGAATCGGGGACCCTCCGGAAATTGTAGCTACAACGGTCGGAAAACCACTTCCTTTTTTGGAGGGTAAGCTCCTTGATCCTAAATCAGGGGATGAAGTTCCTCAGGGGCGGCAGGGAGAGTTCTGTGCCAGGGGCCCCATGGTTATGAAGGGTTATTACAAGATGCCGGAAGAAACCAAAAAGGCCATTGATGAGGATGGGTGGTTTCATACGGGTGATCTGCTCGTAAGACTGGAGGACGGTAATTACAAAGTCACCGGAAGGGTGAAGGAAATGTACC
>CAZACO010000471.1:0-3969 GCA_964483185.1 uncultured Desulfobacteraceae bacterium | reverse complement strand
TCTCAGCGTCAATCCGCGGAGTCGGTTGTGTCCCGCCGTTGGCGGGATACGCCTCAGCCCAACTCCTTGATTTCCTTGATCTTGCAAATCCCGCCATGGCGGGACTGAATTGGAAACTCACTTGTGCCCGGATTTGATTTATGGATGGACACTAGTAAGGAGGCGAGAGGTGATCCAGGTCGAAGGGATTTAATGGCTTGCAATCGGCGGCCATGCCCAATAAAAAGGATAAGAGGGATTTAACATCACAACGGATCAACCAACCGATTAAGGAGGTAACACCATGGCAGAAAGACTCGAGGTTTACAAATGTGAAGTGTGTGGCAATATCGTTGAGGTACTGCACGGGGGGAAGGGTGAATTGGTGTGCTGCGGCAAGCCGATGGTACTTCAGAAGGAAAATACTGTGGATGCTGCAAAGGAAAAACATGTCCCTGTGGTGGAAAAAAGCGCGGGCGGCATCAAGGTAAAGGTGGGAAATGTGGCCCACCCGATGGAGGAGAAACACTTTATCGAATGGGTAGAGATTATTGCTGGTGGCAAGGCCTATCGTCAGTTCCTCAGCCCTGGCGGAACTCCGGAAGCGCTGTTCGCGATCGATGCCGATTCGGTCACGGCCCGAGCCTACTGCAACCTGCACGGCCTCTGGAAGGGATAGCCAGGCTGGATAGGAATGGCCCTATGTTGAGGTGACGTGAGTGGCCCGGCAACCTAAAGGGCGGACCGTCCGGTAGGGACTTCCGGGGCTGTCTTCAAAGCTGACGCCGTCACGACACTTCAACGAAATGGAAAAGGAGGTGAGTCGAAATGGCAGAATGGAAGTGTAAGGAATGCGGCTATACCGTCAAGGAGGATATGCCGCCTGAAACATGTCCCGGGTGCAAGAAAAAATGCGAATTTGTCGACACAACCTGCTACATCCCGGATTGTGGCAAAACCGGTCAGGATCCAAGGCTTTAGCAGATTTAGAAACATGGAGGAGGTGTTGTCATGTCAAAAAAGAAATACCATGTAAGGGCTGAGTGCCCCCAGTGCGCCTGCGGGGATATAAGCTTCCTGGGTCCTGAGAAACTTCGGGAAAAGTTTATCGGAGACGAAAAAGAGATAGACATCCTTTGTCCCCTCTGTGGAACCAAACATAAAGGAGTCATAGAAGAGGATAAGGGCGAATAGGAGGTTACCCATGGCAAAGGGATTGATTGTCTACGCTTCAAGGACCGGTGCAACACAGAAGATTGCTGAACTGATCGCCGAAGGGATCCGCATGGGCGGATCAGAAGCAACGGTCGTTAATGTCACCGGGGTAAAGAAGGTCGAGGATTTAGAGGGCTATGACGCGTACGTCTTTGGCTCTGCGACCTATCATGGGGAGATGATGCAGGGGATGAAAACCATGCTTTTCTTGGCCGAGAAGACCGGCCTGGAAGGAAAGGTGGGGGCCTCTTTTGGCGCCTTTGGATGGAGCGGCGAGGCCCCGGGCCGCATCTTCGATACGATGAAACATATTCTGAAGATGGAGATGGTCGGGGGGCCGTTAAGGCTTAAATCCGCATCATTAGGCGGCGGAATTCAGATGGCCCAGGATTACGGGCGTGACATCAGCAAGAAGATGAACGGATCTTAGCCTGCTTATTAGATTGTCAGCATGAGAAAGGAGATGAATTATGCCTACGACACCACAGCATTGCCCTGGATGGGAACAATTTAAGGACTTGAAGGCATTTACGTGCAAGTGTCCCAATTGCGGAAAAGAGAAAGAGATCTTTTCAGACGAGTTTAACAAGACGCACATCTGTTCTGGATGTGGAAAAGAGATTGATTTTACCCAGTGTACGCTGGATGCTGGAACTTAGGAGAAAAATCATGGATAAATACGTATGTTCGGTGTGCGGGTATGTGTATGACCCGGAGGAAGGGGACCCGGATAATGGGATCGCCGCCGGGACCCCATTCGATGATCTTCCCGATGACTGGACCTGTCCGGTTTGCGGGGCTGACAAAGAACTGTTCGAGAAAGAAGCGTGAAGGTGGATAGGGAAGAACCATGGATCAGGACAGCGTCATTGTCAGGTGCCGTCACTGCGGCACCCGGAACCGGATTCCCGGGGGTCGGATGGGAGAAGGGCCTGTATGTGGCAAGTGTAAATCGCCACTGTCAGTCGGACAGGGCCTCAACAGACCTGTTAACATAACAGACAACACATTTGATTCAGAGGTCCTTTCCTTTCCCGGCCCGGTGCTTGTGGATTGCTGGGCCCCATGGTGTGGGCCGTGCCGCATGGTTGGGCCGGTGCTTGAAGAATTGGCCTCGGAGTACGCAGGCCGGGTCAAGATAGCCAAACTCAATGTGGACGAGAATCCGCAAATCGCCTCCCGCTATTCTATCAGGAGTATCCCGACCATGCTCCTTTTCAAGAAGGGTGAAATGATTAACAGCATGGTCGGGGCGCTTCCGAAAGATGAGATCGAACGGCGCCTGCAGCCGCTCCTCTGATAAGGAGGCCGGTTTTTGCCATGGATAGTACGAAACTGACCGGGAAAACCCGATGCCCGGATTGTGTCCAATGCCAGATGTGCAGCAGCAGCAGGTGTCGGGCATGCCGGAAAAGCGATCATGTGAGCAGATCTCCGGAACTGGGAACAAGCTTCACTCATGGAGATTATCTCCGATGGAAAAGGGATCGGGATAAATCCCGCGCTGCGGCTGACCCGGTTCAGACCTGCTCACCCAAAAGGAACAAAAGGGAAATGTGAACACGGACCGATAACCTTTCAATAGTAAAAAGGAGTCTGTCATGACCAACAGGAGAGCGTTTTTGAAGGGATCGCTCCTTATGGCCGGGGCGATGGTGATGGGGCGGTCTGCAACCGCCCTTGGCGCTTCAGGGAGTTTTCCTTCAAACATTGTTTATACAAAGGAAGATCCTGGAATATGGGCAGCAAAGGTAGGGAGCCATGCGCCGAAGGTAGATGTGGACGGGAACAAGGTAACAATCACCACGGATCATACCATGTCAAACAAGCATTATATTGTCCGGCATACCCTTGTATCGGCTGACGGGAACGTGATCGGGGGGAAGACCTTTTCGCCTTCAGATAAAAAGGCAGTTTCGACCTATGAACTTCCCGCAGGGACCGGATCGAAATTCTACGCCACCAGTTTCTGCAACCTGCACGATTTCTGGGTTACGGAATTCACCACTAAATAGGGATGTGTTTTTATGAAGGAACTGAAAATCGGTTGCGGTAAGCCGACAGGCACACGCGTCGGAGAGCCGGAGAAGAATGAAATGCAGGGAGAAGAAACAGAAGACCCGGCACCGAAAACTGAAACCCGCAACCTGAGAGCAAACGGTTTCAGCACTGACACAGGTCGAGTTCAATCATCTGACGAGCGCAAAGGCTCCATCTCATAAAGTGACAAAGTGGAAGCAATCAAGAGTAGGGAACGGTTCAACCTATTTCTGAACACTTCCGAAGGAGAGGAAAGATGCTTCAAATCGAGGACCTGCGGGTTAAGCTCGGCGATAAGGAGATCTTGAAACATATCGATCTTGAGATCTATCCAGGCGAAACCCATATCTTATTCGGTCCGAACGGGTCCGGCAAGACCTCCCTTTTAATGACCATTATGGGGTACCCTCAATACAAAATAGCGGCAGGCAAGATCCTATTTAAAGGGGAAGACATAACAGATCTGCCGATAGACGAACGGGCCCGGTTGGGTATCGGCATGTCTTTCCAGCGTCCACCTACCATAAACGGGCTGAAGATCCGGCAAATGGTTCAGTTGTGCGCAAAGGAAGAAGTAGAGGAAGAAGCCTTGGCAAAACAGGTTAATTTTGAGGGATTCTTGGACAGGGACGTCAATGCCGGGTTTTCGGGCGGTGAAATAAAGCGTTCTGAACTGCTTCAGTTGTTGGCGCAGAACCCTGACCTGATGCTTTTTGACGAGCCCGAATCAGGGGT